>REAV01000179.1 GCA_004294465.1 Sphingobacteriia bacterium
GGTGGAAATACAACTGGTTTAAGCAAGGCCAATTTTCAATTAAAATCAAATGGAATTGTAGACGCAAAATTGGTGTCCATTTCGGGAACGGGAAATGAATATACTGCAACTATTTATACAGGAAAAGGAGAGGGATATATTCAACTAGGAATTGTAAATGATGAAAATCTTATTCCGGGCTTACAAGGTCTCCCCTATTTTGATATTGACACACAATGGATCGATAAAACAGGGCCAATCATTAAAAAACTAATAATCCCAAATCAGTCGATGAGGGGTGGCGATACTGTACCTATTTTAATTCATATCAATCCAGAAAAAACAAACTGCAAATTGTTTCAAGGAAACATTAATAATTATGAGATTCAACCAATAAAAAAAGAAACGGATTCTACCTATAGTAGCTACTTTATAATTCCAACAACCGGAACAGAAATTTTAGCAAAAGATCCTATTCCAGTATCGATCATTTTGCAAGACAGTTTAGGAAACAAAACAGATGTGTACAATTTGCCCATCGAGCAAAACAATGACCCCATTGATTTTCATAAACCTATTCAACTATCATTTAACAGTATTTCCGACACCCTTTTAAAAGCAGGAGATACTTTGAAATTGGTCATACAATTTAATGAACCTGTTAATCTTGATGCAAACTCTCCTACCAATTATATTCCAGTTACAATAGGGAGCCGAGTGAAAAATGTGTTATTTGCTTTCGGCAATAATACTTCCTCTTTGCAATTTCATTATACCATTCAAGCGGGAGAAACAGATAAAGATGGAATTAGAATTGCCTCCTCTTTTTCTGCTAAAAATCTAATGATCAAAGATATTGCTGGAAATACAGCAAGCTTATCGATTCAATCGTTGCCCATTCAACATATAAAAGTAGATGCGATAGTTCCAGAATTTACCAATCCAAGAGATACCAGTATTACCGTTTGTGCTTCCAATTCAACATTGCCTATTAACGAAATCCTCAAAGTGAATAATAAAGAAACTAATGAATTATTAACATGGCGTTTGGTGAGTCCACCAAACACTTTATTGATCAATAAATTAATTCATCAACAAAGTAGTTCAGCTTCCAGTATTACACCGATAGATTTTTTTGTTGGAAATCCGGAATCTTTCAAAGGTATTGACTCTGCCAGTTTTAGTGTATCAGATGGAATAAATGTGATAGTTAAAAAAATCTATTTCAATTCAATTTCAATTGAATCAATTAATAGCATTCAATCGAATCAGGAAATTTGTAGTGGAACAATCCCTAATTTACTTACGGGAACAATTAAATCAAACAAAGACAGTGCTGCTATATTTTTATGGGAGCAAAGTACCACTAATGATAGCACAGGATTTACCCTTGCCAATGGCAAGAACAATGAAATCAATTATCAACCAACTGCTCAATCCAGAACAAGTTGGTGGAGAAGAAAATTGATACTGAATACTTGCACCAATACTTCAAATATTGTTCAAATTTCAATGGCAAAAAACAGTCTGTGGCTAGGAAAAATGAGCACCGATTGGAATAACCCAACTAACTGGTGTGGAAATATAATACCATCAGATTCGGCAGAAATAATTATTCCATTTAACACTACTTATTCACCCTCTATTTCTATTGCTAGCTCTGTTAGTGTTAGGAGCATACAAATGAATAAAGGCGCTCGATTAGTCATCAATGGAGGATTATTCATTATTAACAATATCGCAGCAGATTCAGGAGCAATCAATGCCATAAATGGAACAATTGTTTTAAAGGGTAATGCCCTGCAATCTTTGAATGGTCACATTTTTGAAAACAATCAAATTAGTGAATTACAGATTAATAATGGATCTGGTGTAAGCTTGAATAATAAAATAATCATTAGTAAAATGCTTCGTTTATCAAAAGGTACACTTTTCACCAACAATCAATTAACCCTTCTCAACAAAGCTCAGGTTGGCTCTTCTGCAAATGGCACAAGCATTAATGGCAATGTAGTTGTTGAACAACATTTTTCAACTTTAAACAATGGAAAATATTTAGTTGGTCATCCATTTAATCAATCGATATCTATTAATCAAATTAATCATTTACCCAATCAATTTTTTCACCTTCAAACAAACAATCAAGACAGTACCAATCTGCTGAAAGTTTGGCAACCATTCAATATGAATACGCTAAATGAAAACAATCAGTGGAAACAATACCAGGGAATTCTTTTAAAGCTGGATTCGAACAATGCAGGGGCAGGATTAAAATCCAACTTTACTGGTTGGCTCAATCATGGATCACAAGAAATGAATTTAACCAAATGGGGAAACAATGGCTTAAATATAATTGCAAACCCATTTGTCAGTCCAATCAAACTCCATACCATCTCTAAGGGATCGAATGTAGGCAATCATTATTGGTTATGGAATCCAAAGCAGGGCTTGAATGGCGGATATACTGCTATTTCATCCACTCAAAATTATATCCTCAATCCATTTGAAGCATTTATTGCAGAAGCTCGTTATACTTCAGATAACCAATTATTGATCGCAGAAGAAAGTAAAACCAATAATTGGAATAATAGTACAAGCATTTCTTATGTAGAAGAAAATAAATACCATGCAGTTATTGGGCTTTATACTGATAATCTATTTTGGGATCAATTTGTTTTAATAGATCATGGCAGCAATAAAAATAGTTTTGACTCAACAGATGCCATTAAATTACCCAATCCTGATGTGAACATATTTAGTCATAGTTCTGATCTGCAAAAACTATCCATAGATGCAAGAAGAATCAATAATACTACGATGGTTCCTTTACAAATAGAATCTACTATTACTCAACCTTTTTATTTTAAAGTCCTTAAAGCCATTTTGCCATCCGACAACAAATTGGTTTTACATGATCGATTGACCAATCAGTATTTACCATTGGTCAATGACAGTATTTATGCTTTTACCCTTAGTGATGATTCTGTAAAAAATAAAAACAGGTTTGAAATAAGTCAATTTATTCCAAAAGGAAATATGAATCAGTTGCTGCAACTTTTAACGATTAAAATTCATCCTAATCCAGTTAAGAATGAACTTACTGTTGGAATAAAGTCATCCATATCCGCCAATACAAGTTTTCAGATTTATTCTAGTGCTGGGATTTTAATAAAAACGATTGCTGTCGGCACTCTACAATCAGGAACCATACAAATACCAGTTTCAGAACTTCATGCTGGAACCTATATTCTGCAGGTAATTAATGGAGAGCATCAACGATCACTAACTTTTATAAAGCAATAAAAAACGCCCCGAAAAAATCGGGGCGTTACAGTTTATAAGCAGGCAATCGATCTAAATTTTAACCATCCAATTGTGCAAATCCGCTGAGTGTCCAGTACGAATAGCATCTAAACTTTTCTTTAAAGCCGGTGCAACTGTCCATTGATTGGTATCAAAATGCATCACATAATCTTTATACCTTAATTCTTTAATTAAAGATATAGTTGCAGCAGTGCCAGTTCCAAATACTTCCGAAACCAAACCAGCTTTGTGCGAATCGATCAACTCGTCAATACTGATTTTGCGTTCAGCAACTTCATAACCCATATCTTGTAAAAGTTGTAAAGCACTGTCACGGGTAATTCCAGCCAAAATAGTCCCCTCTTCTAACGATGGGGTAACCGCAATATTGTTAATGATGAAAAACACATTCATCATTCCAACTTCTTGCAAGTATTTATGTTCAAAAGCATCCGTCCATAAAACCTGGTCATAGCCCAATTCTCTGGCTTTTGAAGTTGGATACATACTTGCTCCATAATTTCCGGCATTCTTTGAAAATCCAACTCCTCCGGTAACAGCTCGAGTATATTTTTCTTCTACATAAATACGCATTGGTTCACTATAATAAGGCCCTGTTGGACTTAATATTATAATGAATGAATACGTTTCAGAAGGTTTTACTCCAAGAACGGGATCTGTTGCGAACATGAAAGGTCGAATATATAAAGAGTGATCCTTATATGCAGGAACCCAGCTCTTATCTAATTCTAGCAAGGCTTTCATACCGTCTATAAAAATACCTTCAGGTATTGTAGGCATTTGCATACGTTTGGCTGAAATATTAAAGCGCTCCAAATTATCATAAGGACGAGAAATGTACACTTCCCCATCCGGGTGTTTATATGCTTTAACCCCTTCAAAAATGGCTTGTCCATAATGCAAAGCAGCCAAAGAAGGCTCTAATGTTAAAGGCTGATATGGCTTGATTTCAATATTCTGCCATTCACCATTCGCAAAATTAGCCACCAACATATGGTCAGTAAAAATATGCCCAAAAGCAATATTTTCTAAAGACTGGTCATTCACTCTGGTTTTGTTTATCTGGGTAATGTTTATGTCGATCACTGCGCTCATAGTTTTATATTTGGTGCAAAGAAACAAAAAAATAAAAAACTAACGCTTGTTATTATTTTAAAAGGTCATTAAAATGGACAATAAACTACCAGATTTCATACTTACAGACCTATTTCCTAACAGTTTGGTGCTGGTTGAGTCTGAAATGTCCCTTCCAAAAGGAAAAATTGTTGAAGAAAAAAATGTGGAGCCCCCCATTATTTTACCAACAGAAAAGGATACTAAAAAAACCAAACAGGAAAAAACACCATCAAAAGCAAGTCCAGAAAAATGGTTTTTGGGTAATAATGATAAAAAAATCACTATTCTCGTTAATGAACCCGATGTAGTTTTTTTAGAAGAGAATAGTTTACAATTCCTCACTAAAATTTTAGGGGCTTGCAAATTGAATATGGGAGATATTGCAGTAGTTAATATCGCTCAGTTTCCCACTAGTTTTGATTTAATTAAAAAAGAATTATTACCCAATACTTGTATCTTATTTGATGTGAAAGCACCATCCATTGCGCTTCCATTTACCATCCCCGATTATCAAATTCAAAAATACGGAGGATGTACTTTTATAATGGCGCCTTCCATTCCATCATTTGATGGAGAATCAACAGAAGCTAAATTGGCTAAAACAAAACTCTGGGTAAGCTTAAAAACTATTTTTAATTTGTAACGTATTATCCATGCAAATTCAAACACTCATTTTTGCTACTAATAATATCCATAAAGTAAAAGAAATAAAATCAGTGGTTGGTGATTCAATCAATATTATTTCATTAGCTGAAGCTGGTATAGATATTGATATTCCTGAACCACATGATACGCTTATTGCAAATGCCAGTGAAAAATCTTCAGTAATTCACCAATTGACTGGTCAAAACTGTTTTAGTGAAGATACCGGTTTAGAAGTAGCTGAATTAAATGGAGAACCAGGCGTAAAAAGTGCACGCTATGCAGGTGATGGAAGGAATTTTCAAGACAATATTGATTTGCTATTAAAAAACTTATCGGGCAAATTCAACCGCAGTGCACAGTTCAGAACAGTCATTTCATTAATCTGGCATCAAAAAGAATATTTTTTTGAAGGAATATGTAATGGGAAAATTACCGAGACTCAAAATGGGTTAGAAGGGTTTGGATATGATCCTGTTTTTATTCCGGAAGGATCAACTAAAACTTTTGCAGAAATGAGTATGGATGAAAAAAACTGTTTTAGTCATAGAAAAAAAGCGGTTGCACAATTAATTTCATTTTTGAAAACCATTGAATGAACAGAATAAAAATTAAATTACCCAATCAATTCTCTTTTAGTACAAAGTTGACCATCAGAGTTAGTGATTTAAATTATGGTGGTCATGTTGGCAACGATACTATTTTATCTATTTTACAAGAAGCAAGACAACAATACTTAGCATCGAAAGGATTTAAAGAATTGAATATTCATGGCAATGGATTGATCATGGTTGATGCATCAATTGAATACAAAAAGGAATTAAATTATGCCGACAATATTCTAGTATCAGTTTCTGCGACTGATTTTGATAAAATGGGGTTTGATTTTTATTACAAAATCGACCTGATACAAGACGATCAATTCATTCTTGCTACAAGAGCTAAAACGGGCATGTTATTGTATGATTATGCTAATAAAAAGAAAGTACCTATTACAGAAGAACTAATAAAAGAACTTAGTTGATATCATTCCAGATATCCCAGCTTGCTTCAGCTTGTAATACCAACATTTCAAATCCATTTTGAATTGTTGCTCCTTTTGATTTTCCTTGTTGTAAAAACAATGTTTCACTGGGATTATAAATAAGATCAAATAAATGATGCTGTGCATTCATACAATCATAAGGCAATGCAGGAGCATCATTAATATCAGGATATTGTCCGACCGGACTTGTATTTACAATTAAAGTATGGTCATTGATTATACCAGCATTTAACTGTTCATAAGAAAGATTCAATTCACTGGATTCTCTAGAAACAAACTGGAATTCAATATTCAATTTACCCAGAACATATGCCACCGCTGCAGCTGCCCCACCTGTTCCAAGTATTAACGCTTTTTGATGATGGGGTTTCAAAAAAGGTTGTAAGGATTTTTCAAAGCCAATTACATCTGTATTGTATCCAAATAATTCTCCGTTTTTTACATTAACACAATTACATGCTCCCAATGCTTTAACAGTTTCACTGGCTTGAGTCAAAAAAGGCAATACCTTTTTTTTATAGGGTATGGTAATATTGAAGCCGCAAAGATTCGGATGAGTTGCAATTATTTCATTTAAGTCGTTAATGGCTGGAATAGAAAAAGTAAAATATTCAGCATCATTAATACCCAGATCAAAAAACTTTTGCGTAAAATATTGTTGCGAAAATGAATGCGTTAGCGGAAATCCAATCAAACCATATGTCCGCATAACTATTTTTTATCGAGGTATAATTCAAAAGTATCCCCTCTCAGCCCTATTCGCATTGATTCTAAAGGAATCACTTCATTGGGTGCAATATTGCCTAAATTAACATTACATCCAATTAACTCTAAGAAATACAATTGCTGTGCTTTTTGAGGTGCTTCCCAAATAATTTTCTCAGCAGGAATTTGAGTGAGGATTTCTTGAACCAACCCTTCCCTTACTTCTCCACTTCCTCTATAAATACCCACATTTCCAGCCTCTCTTGCTTCAGCTATTACATAAGATGAACCTGCTTCTAATTCAGCTCTCATCAATTCTATCCATTTATAAGGAGGAATTATATGTGCAGCATCTTTGCTTCCTACTTCACTTAAAACTGTTGCATGTTTGGTTAATTTTTCTATATAGCCACATTTCTCTGCATGAGGAATAGAAATAGAACCATCACTTACTTCAATATAGTTGATTGAATAATCTTTACAAACAGCAATAAAATCTTCAAACTGATTTCTGATTAAAAAAGCTTCAAATAAAGTTCCTCCAAAATAAATGGGAAGATTGTAAGAATGATATAATTCTATTTTTTCTCTCAAATTGGGTGTTACAAATGAAGTTCCAAAACCTAATTTCACTATATCTACATGTGGGCCAGCAACACTCATGAAATCTTTTACTTGGTTAATGCTAAGTCCTTTATCCATCACCATGGTTAATCCATAATTGCGTGGTTGCTTTGTTCTTTCTGGTATTTGAGTAAGATTGAAATTCATATTGTCTAATTAAATAGCGTCAAAGGTAATCAAATCCAATGAAATGGATTCTTGAGTAGTTTGTTCGATTACTAAAAAATTGCTAAATCTTTTTCCCCTTTTTAAATCGAGCAATAATATCTACTACCTGATTATTTTGTAAAATAGATGGATTCAATTCAATGAATTTTTTGAGCAATTTTGGTGCTTTGTTCATGCCTTCTTCTAATTGCAATAAAGCTTCTTTGGATTTACCTAGAACAAATAAAGAAGTACTTGCATAAAAATAAAAAATGGGCTTTGTATCAGTAGCTTTTAACGCATTTAAAGATTGATCTAAAGCTTCTTCAAAAAACGCTGCTTTTAATAAACAGCGAATTAATGCTTCCCATCCAGTTGCATTCTTTGGTTTGTGGCGGACTACAGTTCCAAAATATTGAATGGCTTCTTTGAACTTATTCATGTTCATTTTACATTCCCCCATGGCAAGGTTATATTCAGGAACAGTTCGATGAATACGCATGGCATTCTCCAATTGTTTACATGCACTTGACCATTGCTCTTCTAACATATAAGTTACAGCAATCTTATAGTGAAGTTTACTGTCGTCAGGATTTAAATGAACCGCTTTCTTATAGTTAAATCGGGCTTGAGCATTTTTTCCCATTCTATGATAACAATGTCCTATTGCCTCATAAATCACGTCTTCTGGTCTTGTTAACTCTAAGACTTTTTCTAAAACTTCTATCGCTTCTTTGTATTTTCTTAATCTTAAAAAAGCATCACCCATATTTCTATAGGCATAATCAAATTTCTCATCAATTGCTACCGCATATTGATATGCATCAATGGACTTTTCATACAATTTAATTCCCTGGTAAGCAGCTGCCAAATTAAACCAGGCCAATTCATTGAATGGAAACTCATCTATAATTTGTTGGTGCAATCGAATACTTTCCTCATTCCTTCCGGTGAAATCAGTCCAAAAACAAATTTTATATAAAGCCTCTTCATTAGAAGGCTCTTCTTCTAGTATCAACTTTAAGCAATCAAATACTTTATCGAATTCTTCATAGTCATCATACACATCAGCTAATTCAAATAATAAATCCAAGCGCTCATCTCCTTCAAATAAATTTAAAGCGGATTCTAATAATTCAACTGCTTTAGATTGCTGGTCTAATGCTAAATAAGCATCTGTTTTTAAAATATATAAATTTAAATCGCTACTATCAAAGAGGCCAGCAGTTTCTAAAATATCCAATGCTTCCTGGTATTTTCTTGTAGCTAATAATAAATCGGCTTTTTTAATCATCAAGTTAGAAGAATAAGGGAATTGCTCTAAGGCAATTTCTGCAGCTTCCATTGCTTCGGGAATATTGTCTTTTTCGTCGTAGTAGTCAATTATTCGCTCAAATGCATCTTCTTCTAAGAAACTATGTGATCTTCCGTGCTTCAGATTTTGGTACTGATTGATCAGTTCCTTCATTTCTTCACGGTCTTCGCGGTAGGGATTTTCTCGCATATGCCTATTGGTTATTCTAATTTAGGCCAATAATTTGAACTTTTTACCCCTTTTTTTGTCATTTATCCTATTATTAACGTTTTTTCTCAAATGTTAATAAAAAATAAAAATTGCCCAAATAAGAATAAAATATACCTTTGCATGGTGAAGAAGCAGTTAAAATATCAAAAAACAGCCTTAGTTGTAATGCTTGTAATGAGTATGCAACTGGCTTATGCTGCACTTTCTTTCACTGGAATTGTAGATGATAAAACGCGTAACAATAAATATTCTTTGCGCAGTTTGAATAACTATACAAGAAAAGGATTAACCCTTGGTGCCATCAAGTCTAGTTTACAATACAAGGGTATTCATATCCCAAATGCAACGCCTAGTTTTCAAGGCAATGAGATAAACAGCATGTTGCAA
The DNA here is from genome assembly GCA_004294465.1 of Sphingobacteriia bacterium. Classification (GTDB taxonomy): domain Bacteria; phylum Bacteroidota; class Bacteroidia; order Chitinophagales; family Chitinophagaceae; genus Sediminibacterium. The sequence goes on from REAV01000179.1 coordinate 9,495, forward strand.
TACGACAATGGAAACACTACTTATATCTATCCATATAAGTTTAAGGTGAAAGTTCCAAAATTCAAGACACCATCTCCTTCTGGACATTAATCCCTTACTGGTCATTAATTAAGCAATCTATAGCCACTTGTGGGTATATCAAATTTTGAAGCAGGCACAGGATTCAGATTGATTTTAGTTGCTGTATAAATTATTTTTACCCCCTTTCCTTCCAACGCTTCATATTCTAAAACAAAACCAGGAATATCTTTAAACTGGTATTCGAATTCTTTTACCGAAGGCGCAATAGCTGTTGAATAATACACCGTAAATGAACTACCATCTTTTAATTGTAAGATGGCTTTTTTACATTCATATCCAAGAATTTGCTTGATTTCATTTACATATGAAATTGTCATGCCGTTGAATTTACTATTTTGCTCAACCCATGCTTTATTGTCTAGCTTAGTCATGAATTTATTGGCACCTAACTCTCGCATGATTACCGCTTTACCAGTAGATTTATCGTACACTAAGGTTTGCAAAAAAGAGGTACTCAGTAAATCAACCCTACTATCATTCCCTTTAATATAAACCGTTTTACTACTTGATTTTAATAATGCAGCGGTCTCATTATCAACTTTTTCATCTCCACTAATTTGAATGGAATAGTTTACAGTGCATTCAGCTACAACTCTAGTTTGTGCATGAACAGTATTCAATATTAAAAAACATATAAGAGAAAAGACGATATTTTTCATATAGTGAAATTAACTAAAAAACCCTTCTGATTAGGAAGGGTTTTTTCAACTTATTTTTTATTGGTTTTAGATTTTAAATCCTGCAATTTTTTCTGACTTTCCATCATTTGTTCATATCGCTCCTGCCATTTGCTTTTGGTCTTTGGAGCCTTTCTTTTTTGATCTATTTTAGCCAATATCTTATCGTGATCAATGATATAATTCTGAATTACAAACTGCAGTGCCAATGTGATTATATTCGAAACAGTATAATACCATGTTAATGCAGATGGAAGACTATTAAAGATAAATAATAACATGAAAGGGAAAATATAAGGCATGTATTTTAACGCAGGGTTATCCTGGGTTGGAGTCATACTCATATTATAAATAGAAATCAGGAAGCTCGTTATAACTGCGGTAATGGTAAACAAACTAATATGATTACCAAATGCAGGAATCATGAATGGTAAGGTTGCAATTGAATCATAAGAAGATAAATCTTTACTCCATAAGAACTCCTGACCTCTCAATGCAATATTTGAATTGAAGAAACTATACAATGCAAAAAAGATTGGGATCTGCAATAATGCTGGAATACAACCTCCTAATGGATTCACTCCCGCTTCTCTGAATAACTTCATTTGTTCCATTGCAAATCCTTGCTGGTCATCTCCGAATTTTTTCTTGAGCGTATCTAATTCGGGCTTCATTGCTTTCATTTTAGCACCACTCAAATAACTTGAATAAGTTAATGGAGCAGTAACCAAACGAATAAACAATGTAAGGAGTAATACTACCCAGCCGTAGTTTTTTACAAAGCCTGCAAAGAAATCAAATACATTCATGATAATGTATTTATTGATCGGACGAACAAAGGAATACATATCCCTTCCTAGGTTTACAATTTTATCCATTTCAGGCGCTTGCTTACTCAACAATTTGTATTCGCTTGGGCCTATGAAAAATTGAAAAGGAATAGTAACTGATGCAGCTGATTGCAATTTCATTTGCAATGAAGCAGTAGCAGTAGCTAATTCATTAGAAGTATCCGTTTTACGAGCCCATTTAATTCCGCCACTGGAAAAACTATTTCCTGCAATCAATGTATTATTAAAAAATTGTTGAACTACAGAAACCCATTGAATGGGTTTTTCAAAATTGTGTTCCTCCTTTGAAGAAATATAATCAAATTCATTTCCTTCAGAAAAACAAATATTAGAAACCTGGCGCTCATACACTGCAGTTCTTTCCATCTGACGTGTAGCAACATTCCAATTTAAATTTAATGCGCCGTTTGTTAATAGTTGATCTGCTCCATTCATGATTAATTTCCAGTCAATCATAAAACTATTGGACTTCACTAAATATTGATGCTCTACATGTTGACCATTAGCGGCATCGATTGTGAACTTAATCAACTGACTACTATCATTTAATTTCTCAACTGTTCCAGCATTAAAAAACAAAGTTTCGCTGCTAGCTGATTGACCTGGCGCAGTATTGATTGTATAGCTGACAACATTGTTATCCGCCAACACTACCGGGTTGCCCTTACCATCTTTGTAATTTTTAAGAACTATTTTTTTAATTTGAGCTCCTTTATTAGTAAAAGTTGCTGTCATTAATTCATTCTCAATTGTAACAAAAGTTTCGTTACCTAATGCAGCACTGGTGAAATTTCCTGCAGTTGCTTTACGAACAACAGTATCTCTTTTTAAAGAATCTATTTTTGCTGTAACTGTATCCAATATTTTAACTCTTGCAGCAGCAATTTTTGCCAAAGAGTCTTCTTCTCTCTGCTTTAATTTAAGCACTGCATTTTGCTGTTGACCAGTATACCAGAAATAAAGAATAAACAATGCTCCCAGTAATACAAAACCAATGACCGAATTTTTATCCGTCTTCATACTCCATTTTATTGAGCGGCAAAGGTAGTATTTGGAATGACAAATGTGAATTAGAACTTGAATAGTCGTTAAAAAAGCTATAAAAAAGGGCTATTTTGACTAAATATTGATGCTCTACATGTTGACCATTAGCGGCATCGATTGTGAACTTAATCAA
>REAV01000180.1 GCA_004294465.1 Sphingobacteriia bacterium
AAAAATATTGCTGAAGAATTTGCTAAACACAATAGGGTCTTATATGTAAACTCACCATTAGATAGAATAACAAAATGGCGTGGTAAAAAAGATAAGAAAATTCAAAAACGAATTAATGTTATTGCGGGAAAAGAAGCAGGGTTAATACAGTTAGGAGAAAATTTTTGGAATTTGTATCCTGATAGGTTGATTGAATCGATCAACTGGATTGGCAATCAAAGAATTTTTGAATGGCTGAATAAAATCAACAATAAAACATTTGCGGGGTCTATTCAAAGAGCCATAGATCAACTAGGGTTTAGCAATATTATATTGTTTAATGATAATGATATGTTTCGTTGTTTTTATTTAGCTGATTATATAAAACCATTAGTAAGCATTTATTATTCTCGCGATTTTATGTTAGCGGTTGATTATTGGAAAAAGCATGGCGAAAAGTTGGAGCCAATGCTTATAGCAAAGTCCGATTTGTGTGTGGCTAACTCTACTTACCTGTCTGATTATTGTAAACAATACAATCCCAATTCTTATTATGTTGGTCAAGGATGTGATTTCACTATTTTTTCCGATCAAAAAAATTATAAAATTCCAGCTGATATATTGCCAATAAAAAGACCCATCATCGGTTATATTGGGGCTTTGCTTGCGTTAAGATTGGATTTGAAATTGCTGATTCATGTTGCAAAATCAAAACCAGATTGGAGCATAGTTTTGGTAGGGCCAGAAGATGATCAGTTCAAAAACAGTGAGTTGCATTTATTGAGCAATGTTTTTTTCTTAGGTTCAAAGCCCCCAGATCTTTTGCCTGATTATATTCATTCATTTGACATTTGTATTAACCCTCAATTGATAAGCCAGGTAACAATTGGTAATTATCCAAGAAAAATAGATGAATATTTGGCAATGGGAAAGCCTGTTGTTGCTACAAAAACAGGCTTTATGGAATCGATTTTTAGCAGCTATACTTATCTTGGTATCAGCGGAGATGAATATATCGAGTTAATCAATTTGGCATTATTGGAAAACTCGGATGAAAAACAAGCAGATCGAAAGAAATTCGCATATACACATACATGGGAGAACAGTGTCGAAGCAATTTATGATTCAATTTTAAAAGTTCATTAAATTGTCAAAATGACTTCAACAGTTAAACGTTTATCGATTGTAGTTTCAACCGACAACCACTATTTAATTTTATTGGCTGTATTGATCAAGTCAATTGAAGAAAACAATAAAACTAACTTGCCAATTGACCTGTATGTTATTTCAGAAAATGTTACAGAGCAAAATAAAAGCAGTTTGGCAAAATCGATTAATCAATCAATAACTACTATTTATTGGTTCGAATTAGAAGAAATTGTACAAAAAAAATACAAAGTACCTTTTGATTGGACATCTTTCCCTCGCAATATTCACGCAAGACTCTATGTGCCTCATTTTATTCCTCTTGATATTGAAAAAATATTGTACTTAGATGTAGATATGGTTGTGTGTAAAGACCTTCTGGAATTGTTTGAAGTTGATCTAGGTGATAATATTGTTGGAGCAGTTCTAGATCAACATGTTCATACTTTTTCTAATGAATGGGGGGGGATTAGAAATTATAAAGAACTGGGCTTATCTCCTGATTCAGGATATTTCAATACAGGACTTTTAATGATCAATTGTGATGCTTGGAGAGCATTTGGAGTAACGGAAAAAGTCATAAATTGTATAGAGCAAAATAAAAAGCATGCAAATTTTCCAGATCAATATGGCCTAAATGTAGTGCTGGCTGATCGTTGGACAAATTACGATCCTTTATGGAATTATTTCAGTTTTGGAATCGAACAGCAACCATATTTGATTCATTTTGTAAAAAGAAAACCCATTTATAAATCATATCAGGGTAATTTAGATTATAAGGCTATATTTCTTGGATTTTTAGCAAAAACTCAATGGAAAAACGAGCCAGAGATTAGTGAGTTTGGTAGATATCTTAAGAAGTTATCTAATGTTGCCAATAAAGTTTTTAAGGCTTTAGTTCAATGATTCAAGCGAAAAATATGTTTGCAAAATTATTTGATAAAATTAATAATAAGCATTTTTTGTCTTTAGCAGGGAATGGAGTAATGGCCGGATTGGCAATGCTTACATTAGCCATTTTATTCAGAGTACTTACTAAGGTTGATATTGGTTATTGGTTTTTTTATCAAACTTTATTTGTATTGCTTGACACTTTTCGTTCAGGATTTTTACAAATGGCACTCATTTCGTTTTATAGTGGTACTGAAGAAACTACATCTAAGAAAGTTATAGGGTCTATATGGTATATAGCAATTATCATTACATTCCTGTTTGTTGGCATCAATTTGATCATTTATCCATTTAGTAAATTCTTTAATGACCCAGCTATTATTTTAACAATCAAATGGTTTGGAATCACTTTTTTAGCTACTCTTCCTTCCAATATTGCATCCTGGATTATGCAAGCTGATCAACGTTTTGATCGTTTATTAATCCTAAGAGTTTTAAACCAGGGATCATTTATTATTGGTGTACTTATTTGCGTTTTTATTAATACCATTAATTTACAAAACTTATTTTTATTAAATTTTGTTGTCAATCTTTTAGGCAGCATTGTTACAATTTTTTTAGGTTGGACAAAAATTAATTGGATTGTATTTAGAACTGGTGAGTATGTAAAAAAGATTTATCATTATGGAAAATACAGTGTTGGTGCCTCAGTTAGCACAAGCCTTTTAAGAAGTTCAGATACTTTTATTATTACTTATCTATTAGGTCCTTCAGCATTGGCTATTTATAATATACCTGTTCGATTAATGGAGTTTATTGAAATTCCACTACGAAGCATGGTTTCGACAGGGATGGCTTCTATCGCCAAAGCATATAATAGAAATAATTTAAAAGAAGTTGGCTATATCCTTCAAAAGTATGCGGGTACATTATCGGTGGCGTTCATTCCAATTGCTATTCTGGCTATTTCATTAGCTGATATTGGAGTTGGACTTTTAGGTGGAGGTAAATATTTGGGAACAGAAGCGGCTAATTTTTATAGAATTTCGATGATTTTTGCAATTTTTTATCCAATTGACCGATTTATTGGGGTCAGTTTGGATGTTATTCAACAACCAAGAATTAATTTTATTAAAGTGTTGTTGATGTCATTGATGAATATTGTTGGCGATTTTGCAGGGATCTTAATTTTCGGCAATATTTATGGGGTAGCATTAGGAACGCTTTTTCCTTTGTGTATAGGCGTATTTTTCGGATATTATCATTTAAGTAAGTATGTTAATTTTAAACTGAGCAATATATTTATTTTTGGATATATTCAGGTTAGAAGGATTCTTCGGAAAAATGTAAAATATTTTAAAAAGTAATGAAATTAATCCATCTCATATTAGCACATGATCCAGCAGGGTTAAGTCAACTTGAGCGATTGGTTAATCAATTGATTTATAGGGACTCAATAATTTATATACATGTTGACTTGAAAACTGATTTGAGTATTTTTAAGAATCATTTCAACAATAATTCTACTGTTAGATTTATTAATAATCGTGTAAGCGTTAAATGGGCTAGCTATACAATGGTAGAAGCTGAACTTAATAGTTTTCAGCAAATAATAAACGAAGAACCAGACTTTGATTTTTTAAATTTGTTGAGCTCCCAGGATTATCCAATAAGACCTATTGGTGAATTCTACCAATTCTTATCACTTAATATTGGAAAAGCGTTCATGCATTGTTTGGATATAGAAACTGAATGGATAGAAGCAAAGCAAAGATTTACTAAATATCATTTTGTAAATCATGATTTCAGAGGCATTTATCTTATTCAAAATATTGTAAATTCAATATTACCTGAAAGGAGGATTCCATCAGATTTAGTTATTAAGGGGAGGTCACAATGGTTTACCATCTCCCGAAAGCATATCGAATACGTTCTTGAAACTTTAAAAATGAACAAAGCCATTGTGCGCTTTTTTAAATTCACATGGTCACCAGATGAATTGGTTTTTCAAACATTGTTATTTAATTCACCCTATCAAAATGACATTGTCAATAATAATTTAAGATATATCGACTGGTCTGAACAAAAGAAAAATCCTAAAATCTTAACGGAAGTCGATTTTGAAGCAATTATCCAATCCGGAAACTTCTTTGCAAGAAAATTCAATTTATCTGCAAGTAGCAGCATACTTAATTTGATAGATATACAAATTAGTGGGTAGTATTTTTTGATTTCTCCTCTAATTTTCAAGCGAATAATAAAATGATTTTGAGTTAAAAATGGTAACTTTAAGTTTTATATGATACCTTAAAAATTTCGTTATGAAAATAAGAAACCCAAAATCCAGAATGGATTTAAATATCAAGTCGAGTGATCGGGTTTTGGAAGTTGGAGGCGGGCATAATCCGCATCCACGTTCAAATGTTGTTGTAGATAAATTTGCAGATAGTAATTTTCATAGAAGTGGTGATATTGCAGTTCTCAAAAATCAAACATTCATGGAGGCCGATGGCGAAAACCTCCCATTTAAAGACAATGAATTTGATTATGTGATTTGTTGCCAAGTATTGGAGCATGTTGAGAATCCGGTTAAATTTTTAGCAGAGCAATTCAGAGTTGCCAAAAGAGGTTATATAGAAACGCCATCATTATTGGGTGAGAATCTTTTTCCAAGGGAGTCCCACAAATGGATTTTACATGAGCACAATGATGTGCTTTATTTGCTAGACAAGCAAAAAATGGGTTTTCATCATGGGTATGATTTGGGAGTGCTCATTCAAGATTATTTACCTAAACATTCCATTGGTTTTAAAATAGTAGAAAGAACACATCCTAATCTTATTTCAATTCGTATTGAATGGGAAACGGATTTCGCTTATGAAATTGAGCCTCAGGATCCTGCAATTAGAAAATATTTTACTGATAAGTGGTCTTTGGAATGGGGGAATGATTTCTTTCCACCAAGATCAAAAGGTCAGGAATTATTAAGCACTATTGCTGCTTTTGCGGATATTGTAAAAACAATTTTCATCTCTACTTTTATAAAAAAGAAGTAGTTCAATTTATACATCTTTTTCTTTTGCGATAAATGCACGAATAAAGAGATAGATGCCGATAAAGATGATCACCAGGGCAAATAAATCCATTACTGTAAAGCCATCGTATTCATTAAAATAAAAAATCGTTGCGATTTCAAATTCTGGTGTAGCTGGTGTGACAATTAAGATGAATCCTATTGTTATGAATAATAACCCAGCTGAAAATATAGCTAAAGATGAAAACCATCTTACTGCGCTATGTTTTATATAAGTTGAATTCATCAAACTATTCCGCTTATTTAATTTGTTCAGATCTAAATGAATCAAATTTTGTGAATGATCTGTTTGAGGATTTTTTTGAAATGTATCTGTTCTGCTTGAAATCAACGCATCTTTCAGTGTTTGTTCTATTTCTTTTCTCTTATACTCTGGAATTGCTGTTTTTTGTAGTTCCCCCAGGAAATCCTGAAATGATTTATCTAAATCTGTAAAAGAAGGTTGTTCCATCCCCATATTCAATCAATTTTTTACTTATTGCGCTAATTTAAATAAATTACAACACTTATCTATTTATTTCATCAAATGAGTAAAGTTTCTATCATTACTGTAAACTTCAATCATAGTCATGTTACTGACGATTTACTGGATTCCATCATTCAATACAATACCTATGTGAATATCGAAGTTATTGTTGTAGATAATGGAAGTACAATCGATCCAGTCCCAAACTGGAGGGTTAAATATCCTGAATTTATTTTTATTCCATCAGAACAAAATCTCGGATTTGCAGGTGGCAATAATCTTGGAATTAAAGCATCAACAGGGGATTTCCTTTTCTTGGTGAATAACGACACTGTATTTACACCTACTCTGATTGAGCAATTAATGAGTACTTTACTAAAACATCCAAATGTTGGTATGGTATCTCCTAAGATATTATATTTTGATCAGCCAACAATTTTACAATATGCCGGGTATACTGATATGAATTTTTATACTGCCAGAAATGCTTGTATTGGACAATATGAAACTGATCATGGACAATACGATGACTTGGAGGGAAAAACAGGGTATGCTCATGGAGCTGCAATGATGCTTAAAAGGTCGGTTATCAATAAAGCTGGGTTAATGTTTGAAGGTTTTTTCCTTTATTATGAAGAATTAGATTGGTGTGAAAGTATAAAAAGGGCAGGTTTTGAAATATGGGTGAATATGAAAACCAGTATTTATCATAAAGAATCTGTTTCAGTTGGTAAGAAAACTGCTTTAAAAGAATATTTTATGAACCGAAATAGGATTTTATTCATTAGAAGGAATGCGAATGGGTTCAAAAAGATTGTTTTTTATGTTTACTTTATAATCTTCGTTGTAGTAAGAAACTGTATAGAATATATTAAAAACGGAAATAGGTCATTTATAAGACAACTATTCCGTGCAATTTGGTGGAACTTTACGCAAAGTAAGAACAGCCTTTTTTTAGGGTATAAGCAATAATATTTTTTATGAAAATCATTTTCTGGGTTGCCATTTTTTTTATTTTTTACACCTATATCGGTTATGGGTTGTTACTTTATTTGCTACTGATTTTCAAAAGAATATTCTTAAAAAAGCCAGTAAAGGAGTTTTTGAGTTATACTCCTACGGTAACGATTGTTGTAGCTGCCTATAATGAAGCATATATCATCGAAGAAAAAATTTTAAATACCCTGGCGCTTAATTATCCATCTGATTGCATTGAGTATATTTTTATTACTGATGGTTCTACAGATGAAACATCCTCAATTGTAGCTAAGTATCCTAATATAAAGGGGATGCATCAAACTCAAAGAAATGGCAAGATAGCAGCTGTTCATAGAGCAATGAAAGAAGTTAAATCTGATATTGTAATATTTACGGATGCAAATACGATGGTGAATAAAGAGGCAATTATCAATATTTGCAGACATTATATTGATCCAACTGTTGGTGCTATTGCAGGGGAAAAGCGAGTTCAAATCGAAAGCCAATCTGATGCAACAGCAGGGGAGGGATTTTATTGGAAATATGAATCAAAACTTAAACAATGGGATTCTGAATTATATTCTGTAGTAGGAGCCGCAGGTGAATTATTTAGCATCCGTTCTTCATTGTACCAGCCTGTAGAGCCAGATACTATTCTGGATGATTTTATGATTTCCATGAATATTGCAGTAAAAGGATATCGAATAGTGTATGAACCATCAGCTTTTGCAACTGAAACTGCTTCGGCGAATACCAATGAAGAATTGAAAAGAAAAATTAGAATAGCGGCTGGAGGAATACAATCTACTATAAGATTATGGCCACTTTTCATACCATTCAAAAACCCAATTTTGACTTTTGAATTTATTAGTCATAGGGTTTTACGATGGGTAGTAACACCTTATTTAATGATTGGAGCACTGATATTAAATGTGCTATTGGTGAAACAAACAGGTATTATCTCAATTTATGGATTGATGCTTCTAGGCCAGAGCTCTATTTTTTTAGCAGCAATTTTTGGGTGGATATTAGAGAAACAAAAACTGAAAGTGAAAGTTTTCTTTATACCTTATTATTTCTGTTTAATGAATTATGCAGTAATTGCCGGAACGTATCGGTATTTCTTTACCAAGCAATCTGTTTTATGGGAAAAGGCTAAACGTAAAGAGGCAGCAAAACTGTAAAAAATGGAATCTTTACTGTCAGTTTTTAATGATAACTTTATACAATTGAGCTACACTTTAGTATTAAAATAATATGATCAATAAAGTACTTTGTGTTGATGATGATAGTATTTCTCTGACTATATCAAAGCTTTTATTAAAAAGAACAGGCTTTGCGGAAAATGTATTAACTGCAGTTGATGGGCATGATGCTTTGCTTTTTTTAGAAAAGCTTTTTGAAGATCATACAAATCCCGAACAAGAAGCTCCTAATTTGATCTTATTGGATATTAATATGCCAGTGATGAATGGCTGGGAATTTCTTGATGCATTTATAGAACAATATGGCACTAAGTTGCACAACACAAGAGTAGTTATTTTGTCTTCCACCATAGATCCTGAAGACTTTGCAAGGGCTAAAAAATATGCTATTGTAACTCAATTTCTAAGTAAACCATTAAGTGTAGAAACCTTGCTAGAATTAAAAGAAAATGATTTTGTCAGAAAATTTTTCAATTAATGTTAAAGGTTAATACAAGCGGTTGGTAAGCCTTTTGAAACTGTGCATACTGTAGACTTTCCCTCTTTCATTTTAACTTTAATTATTGCCCTTCCATTATACATCTGTACATATTTTGAACCAGATGAAGTGCCTTTATTGTCTATCAATTGACCATCTCCAGCCAAACTAAACCTGATGAAATTGGCAGCATCTAAGCATTGAACATTTTGGTCATCAAGTAATTTAACTTGTAGTGTAGTTATTCCATTTTCTTCTTTTATTTTCTCTAACATTAATTTGTTAGGCTTACCCCATTTTTCGGTTTGATATTGAAAATTTATTTGATCTTCTACAACTATATTTCTTTTTTTGGCAATTACTTTTACGGTGTTATTCCCTTTTTTAAATTCAGTATTCCATCTTAAACCTGCAGCTGGAAAATCCTGACTATTTCTTCTTTTAGTGCCTAGACTTATACCATTTAAAAATAATTCAGCTTCATCGCAATTAGAATACACTTTTATCATTTTTTCTTCCCTTTCACTGCCCCAACGAATAGGAAATGAATGCCCATATATATGAACCATTGGTTTTTCTGCCCAATATGATTGGAAAACATAATACCCTTCTTTTTTTGCAAAGTCCCTTTCTACTAAACCTTTCTGGTTTACATATGGCACTGGATTCTCAGGTCTTAGTGGGGTAGAAAAATCTTTGAATACCCATTGTGCTGTTCCTGTTAGCCAAGGCATTGTCTCTTGTTCTTTCAAATGCCAGTCGAATAAATTACAGATATAGGTTTCACTCCAATCACCATCTTTTGAAATTTTAACAGCTCCAGTACCTATAGTACTATCTTTAGCAACTGTGTTTTTCCAGACCGCATCAGGATTTTCTGAATGCCTTCCTGCATGACTATCACCTCCCCATTCTACATGTAAAAAATGGTTGACTTTTTTAAATTCATCTTCCGATATTCTTTTATAATCAGGATAAGTTGCTTTGTACCATCCTGCCCAGAGAGAAGGAGAGAATACGTCAACAATATCTTTGAGAAATTCTGGTCTTCTTATGGCTGTTTTACGGGTATTATCCAACTTATGAGAAAGTACGTTCAGTTCTTTCATAAAAGCCCTGATCTTATCATTATCAAATTCCGGAAAATCTCCAGGCCAGTCATTTTCATTACCCAGACCCCAGATAATTACCGAAGGATGGTTGTAATGCTGCTCAATCATGTTGGTAAGCATTCGCTTAGCCATTGATTGATAAACATCGCCACCTAATCCTCCACGGCACCATGGAATTTCTTCCCAAACAATTAATCCAAGGCTATCGCATAAATTTAAAATGATACGAGATTGTTGATAGTGCCCTAAGCGAATAAAATTGGCGCCCATCTCTTTAATTAATATCATTTCTTCTCTCATCATTTCTTCGGTCATAGCAGCAGCAACAACAGCATGATCTTCGTGGCGCTGGGTACCTTTCAATAATAATCGTTTTCCATTCAAATTAAATGGCCCTTTTTCTACAAATTCAAAATTTCTAAAACCAATTTTTTCTTGTTGAACAAAATCTCCGTCCGTGCTAGATAAAGTTGCTTTAACAGTATATAGGAAAGGTTTATCAGGCGCCCATAATTGAGGGTTCTTAACCGTCAATGCTGCAACAGTAATATCACCAGATAAGGACTCCAGTTGTTTGGTAAATTGGTTGATGATTTTTCCTGCAGGATCAATCACACTAATATCAACTTTTGCTGATGTTAACTTTAATGGATTGTGCAATCTTAGATTCACTTTTAGGCTTCCAACTTTTCCCGCATTATCAACTTCTGCTAAAGCAAATAATTTATCAATTGAAACTGCAGGAACGTATTGCAAATTGAGGTAACGGTAGATTCCTCCATACAAATTAAAGTCTGATAAAGAAGATGGAATAGTTTCTAAATCACGTGTATTATCGCAACGAATGGTTATAGGGATATTCCCTTTAAATTGCTTTGTAAATGCCTCTGTTTTTTTAAACGCATCAATTGCATCAGTTATATCAATGGTGAATTCATCATAACCACCTACATGTGAACCAACTTTTGTGTCATATACATACACTTCCGTTTTTTGTCCTGCACCTTCAAAATGCAATAGCGTTCTACCTTGCTTATAAGGGTTATTAATATTGATTTGTTTGCGATACCAACCTGGTCCTCTAAAATACTCCCCATCTGGGTTAACAGCATCTACAGCATTATAACAATGTGGCAGAGAAACAGTGGTCCAAACTGGTAAATTTTCAGGATTGCCTTTTGGAATTGGCCGAATGGCTTCCCAGATACCTCCCAGTTCTGTTTTTACAAATTCCCAGTTGTTGTTGAGTCTGATGCTTTGTTGCGCTTTAGATTGGCAAAATGAAAAAACAAAGACTAATAAAAGGATTGATATTTTTTTCATAACGTTAAGTCTATGAAATTATGGAAGATTAAAGAAGTTTTCATCAATAAAATGAGTTTTCAATCTCCAGGCTGGCCTAAAATACAAAACCCCCTCGATTAACAAGGGGGCTTTGCGGACCGGACGGGACTCGAACCCGCGACCTCCGCCGTGACAGGGCGGCATTCTAACCAACTGAACTACCGATCCGTTTCCTCTAAATAACCACAAGGGGTTGTTTTTCGGACGGCAAAGATAAGGGGAAACACCTTTTTCAAACAAATCTTTTCCAAAAAAAATGCAATCCCTATTTTTACTGACTTAATTGCTAAAAAATGCCCCAATACCCAAATAGACAATTCCTCGATTTTGAAAAGCCAATCAAGGAATTATACGAACAGATTGATGATACCAAGAAGCTAGCAGAGAAGAATCCTAAAATTGATTATTCTTCAACTTTGAAACAATTAGAAGAATCGATTATCCAAAAGCGCTCTGAAATTACCGCTCAACTCACGCCCTGGCAAAGGGTTCAGCTGAGTAGGCATCCTGATAGGCCATATACTTTAAAGTATATCGAGAAGATGTTTACCAACTTTGTTGAATTACATGGAGACCGCAATGTGAAGGATGATAAAGCAATGGTGGGCGGTTTTGCGCAGTTAAATGGCGAAACAGTTATGGTAATAGGGCAACAGAAGGGAGTAAATACTAAAATGCGCCAATTGCGTAATTTCGGTATGGCTAACCCCGAAGGATACAGAAAGGCGCTTAGACTAATGAAATTGGCCGAAAAATTCAATAAGCCGGTAATTGCTATGATTGACACTCCAGGGGCATTCCCGGGGCTAGAAGCAGAGGAAAGAGGCCAAGGAGAGGCAATTGCCCGCAATATCTATGAAATGATCCGATTGAAAGTACCTGTGATCATTATCATTATTGGAGAAGGAGCCAGCGGTGGTGCATTAGGAATTGGGGTAGGCGATAGGGTATTAATGATGGAAAATACCTGGTATACAGTGATTTCACCAGAAAGTTGTAGCTCTATTTTATGGCGTAGTTGGGATAAAAAAGAAATTGCAGCAGAACAGCTAAAATTAACAGCAACTGATATGAAGGGATTTGGATTGGTAGATGAAATTGTTCACGAGCCAGCCGGAGGTGCTCATTGGGATTATCAGGCGGCGGCTGATATCTTAAAAAGCCAGATTCAAAAAGCTTTAGATGAAGTAAAACATAAAACACCACAGGAAAGAACCAACGACCGTATTGCGAAATATGGTAAAATGGGATTCTGGGAAGAAACTACAGCATAAAATAATTATTCACGGGGGAAAATAATAGGGGGGATATGACCATACAAAAACAATTAAGAGGAACGGGTGTTGCATTGATTACGCCATTTACAAAAAACAATACCATCGACTTTGATGCATTAGGTAAAGTGATTGATGCAATGATTGATGGAAGAGTTGAATACTTGGTAAGTTTA
>REAV01000181.1 GCA_004294465.1 Sphingobacteriia bacterium
TATTTGATCAACTTAGTTACATTAATTGGTTTTTGCATCGTGAATATGTTGAGTAAAGACGTGCACCTTACTTTGATTGTATTAGCACCTTTACCCATTTTAGCGATCACTATATATATTGTCAATAGTATTATCAATAAAAAAAGTGAGATCATTCAAAGTAATTTATCTGATCTAACTACGAATGCACAAGAATCCTATTCAGGTATTCGCGTTATAAAATCATTTGTTCAAGAAAAAGCAGTGTTAGGCTTCTTCGAAAAAAATAGTGAAGCCTATAAAAAAAATGCTGTAGGGTTAGCAAAAGTAGAAGCTGTGTATTTCCCGAGCATGGCTTTGATGATTGGTATCAGTACGTTGGCAACTATTTTTATAGGCGGTTTACAAGCTATACAGGATCCAACTAAAGTGGGTATGATTGTAGAGTTTGTGATCTATATCAACATGCTTACTTTTCCGGTTAGTGCCATAGGATGGACAGCCAGTATGATACAGCGAGCAGCAGCTTCACAAAAACGATTGAATGAATTCTTGGATGTGAAACCTGCGATCACCAATCCTTCTACAAAAAAATACAGCGGCAATCTGGGAGGATCCATCCATTTTGAAAATGTCAATTTCACCTATCCTGATACTGGTATCAAAGCCATTCAACAGTTAAATCTTGATATTCAAGTAGGAGATAAAGTGTTGATCTTAGGTAAAACCGGATCTGGTAAAACCACCCTTGCTCAATTATTACTACGATTTTACGAGCCCAATAGTGGTTCCATTAAAATAGGAGGAAGACCACTCAATGAAATTCCATTGAATGAATTACGCAGGCAAATTAGTTATGTACAACAAGACGTATTCCTATTCAGTGATACGGTGAGTAATAATATTCGGTTTGGTGTAGATGCCAATACTCCTTTCGAAAAAGTGAAAGAAGCTGCTCAGTTTGCTAATGTAGACCGAGATATCATGGGTTTTGATCAACAATATGAAACGATGATTGGAGAAAGAGGGGTGACCTTAAGTGGAGGACAAAAGCAACGAATTTCCATTGCACGGGCTTTAATTAAAGAGCCTGAGATCATTGTTTTTGATGATTGCCTTAGTGCGGTAGATGCCAAAACAGAAAAAGAAATAATTGGCCATTTATATGGCTATTTACAAGATAAAACGGCTATTATCATCACCCATCGAATCTTTTCAGGCTTTCATTTTGATAAAATCGTGGTTTTTGAGGATGGACGTATAGCCGAAGTGGGAACTCATGAACAATTAATGGCAACCAGCGGGTATTATGCTGAATTATACCGTTTGCAGCTTACTGAAGAAGCAGAAAGCTGAAAACTTGGTCAATTCGTCAACTTCCCTATATTTGTAAATCACTTAACAAAGCTTTAACCAAAACAATCAATTGTGGAGTACGAGAACAACGAAAAGAAAATGGAGAGTGTGTACAGCACCAGAATCCGTGCAGGAAAAAGAAGAACCTATTTTTTTGATGTGAGAGCCACCCGTGGAAATGATTATTTTCTCACTATCACAGAGAGCCGTAAGCGCTTCGACAACAATGGCTACGACCGCCATAAAATCTTTTTGTATAAAGAAGATTTTAACAAGTTTATCAAAGCAATGGTAGAAGCCATTGATTATGTAAAAACTGAGTTGATGCCCGATTTCGATTTTGATGCGTTCAATCATGAATACAGTGAAGACGAAAATGGTGGAGAAGCTACCCCTCCAAAACAGGAAGCCCTAGTGGTTGATATGATACAAGATGCCGCTCCTGAATCAGTTGCAGCAGTGGTTACACCAAAAGTAGAAGACGAACCAGTAATTAATCCAACCGCTACTGAAGAAGTAGATAAATGGTAATATTTTTTTCGATTGCTTGCTAAAAAAAATACCCCGCCAATTGGTGGGGTATTTTATTAATAGCTGAACTATAAATTATTGTTTCTTTTCAGTTTCATTGATATTCATTTTTACTCCTTCCTTAGCATCAATATACATGGCATATTTGCTTGCTACATCTGCAGTTAATTCAGTACCGTTGATGGTGATTTTTCCATTATTAATTTCTAATTTAACATCATCACCTTTAGCCAGACCATCTTTTTTCAATGCTTCAATCAAACTTTTCATTTTATCTCCGTCGCCATCAATAGATAAAGTTGTAGTGCTATCAGTACTTGTTTGCTTAATGGTTACTTCTACTTTCTTTTCGGTAAGATTTGCACCTTTGGTAGGATGCATTGTAGCCAAAGTAGGAGCGATAACCAATGAAACGATACTCATTAATTTAATAAGATATTCATTGATGGGCCTGATGTATCCTTAAATGGATCTCCCACTGTATCACCAGTTACAGAAGCTTTATGTGGCTCTGATTTCTTGAAATACATTTCACCATTAATTTCAACACCTTTTTCAAAAGATTTTTTAGCATTATCCCAAGCACCACCGGCATTGTTTTGGAAAATTCCCATCAAAACACCGCTCACAGTTGCACCAGCTAAGAATCCACCTAATGCTTCAGGTCCTAACAAAAATCCAATTAGCAAAGGAGATACAATAGTGATTGCTCCAGGCAACATCATTTTCTTCAAAGAAGCTTCAGTTGAAATAGCTACACACTTATCATATTCTGGTTTACCAGTACCTTCCATAATTCCAGGAATAGTTCTGAACTGTCTGCGAACTTCTTCCACCATTGCCATTGCCGCTTCACCCACTGCTCTGATAGCCAATGAAGAGAAGATAAATGGAATCATTCCACCGATAAACAATGAAGCCAATACATCTGCTTTATAAATATCAATATGTTGATTATCTGGCATTGCTACTCCAACAAATGCTGCAAATAAAGCCAACGCTGTTAGTGCAGCAGAAGCAATAGCAAATCCTTTACCGCTAGCAGCTGTTGTATTACCTACTGCATCTAGGATATCTGTTTTTTCACGAACATCACTTGGTAATTCACTCATTTCAGCAATACCACCTGCATTATCAGCGATAGGTCCAAAAGCATCAATAGCCAATTGCATAGCAGTTGTAGCCATCATACCAGCTGCAGCAATTGCCACACCATATAATCCAGCACAAGCATAAGATCCATAGATACCGCCAGCCAATACTATAATAGGTAAGAAAGTACTTTCCATACCAACTGCTAAACCACCAATAATATTAGTAGCATGACCTGTTGCAGATTGACGGATAATGCTCATTACTGGGCGTTTGCCCATTGCAGTATAGTACTCTGTAATAATACTCATTAATGCACCTACCAATAAACCAACTGCAATAGCTCCCATCACTCCATTACGAGAAAACTCCAAGCCACGCAAATTCATGGTTTCTGGTAAAATATAATTTACAATAAAATAAGAAGCAATAGCAGTTAATACCATTGATCCCCAGTTACCCATGTTCAAAGCACGTTGAACAGCATGTGTACTTGCACCTACTGAATCACTCACTTTTACAAACAATGTTCCAATAATCGATAAAATGATACCTACACCAGCAATAATCATTGGTAATAAGATAGGAGCTAAGCCACCAAATGCATCTACTGATTTGGTTTCTTGTCCTAATACCATGGTTGCTAATACAGTTGCAACATAAGAACCAAATAAATCGGCTCCCATTCCAGCAACATCACCCACATTGTCACCTACATTATCGGCAATAGTTGCAGGATTACGAGGATCATCTTCTGGAATTCCAGCTTCTACTTTACCTACTAGATCGGCACCAACATCGGCAGCCTTAGTATATATACCACCACCCACACGGGCAAATAAGGCAATACTTTCAGCACCTAAAGAAAAGCCAGTTAATACTTCTATTGTACGCAACATTCCTTCAGCATCTCCATCTGGAGAGAAGAAATGTTTCAAAATTAAAAACAGTCCGCCTAGTCCTAAAACAGCTAAGCCAGAAACGCCTAATCCCATAACAGCTCCACCAGTAAATGAAACATTTAAGGCTTTACTTAAACTGGTTCTTGCAGCTTCAGCTGTTCTTACATTGGCTTTAGTAGCTACTTTCATTCCAATATAACCAGCAGTTGCACTAAATACAGCGCCAATTACAAAAGCAATAGCAATACTCCAGTGACTTTCTGGATTGCTGTTTGCCATAAAACCTAATAATAAAGCAACGACAGCTACAAAGTAGCCCAGGATTTTCCATTCTGCTTTTAAAAAGGCCATTGCACCTTCGGCAATGTAATTACTGATTTCTTTCATTCTGGCATTACCAGCGTCTTGTTTAGAAACCCAATTAAATTTGATTAACGTGTAAAGGAGTCCTATAACTCCCATCGCCGGAACGGCATAAAACAGTAGATTGTTCATAAGCAATTGTGTCTGATATTTATTTGGTTCAAGTTGGCAAAAATAGGGTTAAAACCCATTTGCTTGTTAAAAACGTATTAACAGTCTTTTTATTATTGATCCAGGGAAGCTGTATCGGCTCTTCCAGTAAAAACCGAACTCATTTTACCCGCAGACCATATATTTCGATTAAACTTGTTTCCTAAAATGATAACGGTAGCGGTGTCATTGATCAATCTTTTAAAAACCGCATTATTGCCATGCCACCAGCCATTGTGGTAAACAATCGTTGGATCTGGTGGATTTACATACAAATGCCATCCTAATCCATAGTTTTTAGTCCCCCTGGTTTCATTGCTTAATGGCTCGTAGGACATTGCAAGGGTAGATTGATTAATAAAAGTACCCTGATAAAGAGCCCGATCCCATTGCAATAGGTCTCTTACCGTGCTATAAATATTTTTATCTCCATAAACTCAATCCAATTTTTCTAAAGGAAAAGGGGATTTATTATAATTATAGGAAGGGATATAATTAGCCGTATCCTTTAAGCTAAATACATAACTGTCTTTCATACCCAAGGGGGTAAAAACACTGTCTTTCATGTATTGAGGGTAGGTTTGACCGGTAATTTTTTCTATGATCAACGCTAATAAAGCATAATTGGTATTACAATAACTATATCTCCGGTTAGGGGTAGCTTCTAAAGCAGGTTTTAATTCAACCAGATAACGCAGCACATCATAGTTATTGCTGATTCCTGTTTGAGAAATTGGATCTTTTACATACACGGTATATTTAACCCATTTGCCTCTTTTGTTCTTCTTTTTAGTTGTATAAGATCTAGTTCCTGCCATAAAATGATCATATTTAGGCAGACCACTTCTATGAGACAATAAATTTTTGATGGTGATGGTCTCATAAGGAAAGCCATTCAGGTACTTAGCCACCGGTTCATCTATATCTAACCTGCCATCTTCCATTAAACGAAGGATGGTCATTGCAGTAAAGGTTTTGGATACAGAAGCTATATGAAAAGTAGAACTGGAAGTAATTGGCTCTTTGGTTTTAAAATTGATCATCCCTCGGTAATCCTCAAATACAATTTCGCCATTTTTAGCCATGATGATGGCTCCGTTAAACCCAGTGGCAACCAATTGTTTTTGGTAAAGTGGCTCAATCAAATTGGCATAATATTCTTTTGATTTGCTTGAAATAGGTGAAAAATCGTTAATTGGAGAAAAAGAAGCCTGCTCTTTTTGCATTTTAGACTTGTCTGAACCACTACAAGCCATTATTAAAAAAGAAAGTACTGGAATAATCATCTTTCTGGGCATTAGGATTACATTGGTACGAAAACACAAATATAACTGTACAATGTACTTTAGCCACCCTAAGTGGAAAACTATGCAGTGGATGTGAAAACAATAAACATTTATTTTGCAAACATGAGCACAGCAGTTAAAACGACCAGTTATCCAAAAGAGCGAATCAATATACTTTTTTTAGAAAATATAAGTGAAAGGGCTGTTCAACAATTCAAACAGAACGGCTATACGAATATCAAAAAATTAAGCGGAGCATTAAGTGAAGATGAATTGATCAAAGCGGTAAAAGACGTCCATTTAATTGGTATACGTTCTAAAACGATGATCACTAAAAAAGTATTGGAAGCTGCTACAAAATTACAGGCTATCGGTTGTTTTTGTATTGGAGTAAATCAAGTTGATTTAAAAGCGGCTACTAAAGCTGGGGTAGTTGTATTTAATGCTCCCTATAGTAATACAAGAAGTGTGGCAGAATTAGTGATTGGATCAAGCATCATGCTCATTAGAAGAATCATTGATAAAAACAAAGCAGCACATGATGGCATTTGGCTAAAAGAAGCAAAAGGCAGCTTTGAACTTAGAGGAAAAACATTGGGGTTAATTGGATATGGAAATATTGGATCTCAGGTAAGTGTGCTGGCAGAATCACTCGGAATGAAAGTGTTGTTTTATGATACTGAAACAAAACTGCCATTGGGCAATGCCCACTCTGCAAAAAACATGAAAGAGCTATTAGGACTTTCTGATATTGTTTCATTGCATGTGCCAGAAACAGCACAAACAAAAAACATGATCAATAAGAACACCATCAAGCAAATGAAAGAAGGTGCTATATTGATCAATTATGCTCGTGGCGAAGTGGTAGATTTAAAAGCATTGGCAAATGCTTTATCAGAAGAACATTTAAGCGGTGCAGCAATTGACGTGTATCCTTTTGAACCAGAAAAAAATGGAGACCGTTTTGAAACTCCTTTGCAAGGATTAAAAAATGTAATACTCACTCCTCACATAGGCGGATCAACTGAAGAAGCTCAACAAAATATTGGGGAAGATGTGAGTATCAAATTATTTCAATACCTCGAAAGAGGCATTACCAATGGCTCTCATTCGGTTCCTGCAATAGGATTACCTCCCATAGATGGAGCACATCGTTTATTGCATACACACCATAATGTTCCGGGTGTGCTTAGTGCCATCAATACGGTTTTGTCGAAAAACAATATCAATATTGTTGGTCAATATTTAAAAACCAATGAAGAAATTGGCTATGTTGTTTTGGATGTAGATAAAAAATTATCGACCCAGGCTCTGGCATTATTGAAAGAAGTAAAACATACTATTAAAGTAAGGTTACTCTATTAATTTGTCTTAATGACTTGATTCAGGTGTTTAATTTCTTCAACATCCACAAAATCAATATCAAAATCTTCGGGCATTTTTTCATTTCGGAAAAGGGTAGAAGAAGCCACTCTTATTCTTGCTGAAGTATGCACTTCAGTAACACCAGTTGAATCAATGATATGTTTTACATTTGAACTATTCAACCCACTGCCTGGTAAAATAATGATTCGACCACTAGCCTGGTCTACCATTTGTTTTACCAATGTCAAACCATCCGTTACTTTAGGTTCTTGTCCTGATGTTAATATTCTATTGCAACCAGCTTCAATTAAAATTTCCAATGCTTCTAATGGATTTTTACATCGATCGAATGCACGGTGAAAAGTAACTTCAAGCGGATAGGCGGCTTCTACCAATCGAGCCGTATTGTCTTTATCAACGCTTCCATCTTGATTGAGCAATCCAAAAACTACTCCATCAAATCCCAATTCTTTACACAATAAAATATCTTTTTTAATGATGGCTATTTCATCGGCAGTATGAAAATAATCTCCACCTCTAGGACGGATCATCGGGAACACAGGAATAGTTATTTTTTCTCTGATCGTTTTTAAATATCCATAAGAAGGCGTAGTGCCTCCATTGGCATAATTTTCACATAATTCAATGCGATCTGCACCTGCATTGCTCGCTGCAATAGCAGTAGCCACATTGAATACACAAATTTCGAGTAATATATGTTGACTCATCTTAGATTAAAAATTTACCGTCGATTAATTGATTGTTATTGTCGCCAGTGCATACAGCATAATTAAATCCTTTCTGTAAACAGAAAGAACCGTATTCGCCATTTTTATTGATGGCAATAATAGCAGCCTGAATGTCTTTAGCCTTAGCACCTTTTATTTTATACAATCGTTCTATCACTTTTTTACAGGCTATTTCAGGAGTTACACCTTGACGCATTAACTCAATCACTGCATGTGATCCACCCACTCTTATAATATCTTCTCCTTGACCAGTTGCAACTGCAGCACCTACTTCATTGTCAACAAATAAGCCAGCTCCAATAATAGGGGAGTCGCCTACACGTCCACGCATTTTAAATCCCATGCCACTGGTGGTGCAACTTCCGCTTAAATTCCCCGCTGCATCCATAGCGATCATTCCAATAGTATCATGATTAAAAGAACCATCAGACAATCGACTCGGCACAAATGCTTGTTGATTTTTTTCGATATTGATTTGCGGCTTATATTCTGATTTTTTTAACCATTTTTCATATTCTTTTTTAGCATCTTCAGACAATCCTTCTTTTTCTAAAACAAATCCCTGAGAGAGTGCAAATTGTTGTGCACCTGAACCAACTAAAAATACATGTGGCGTATTTTCCATTACTTTTCTGGCTACCTGAATGGGATGTTTTATTCTTTCTAAAAATGCCACACTTCCGCAATTGGCATACTCATCCATAATACATGCATCCAATGTAACATAGCCGTCTCTATCTGGGTTGGCCCCTAAACCAACACAACAGTTTCTTTCATTCTCTGTTACCATTACACCTTGCTCCACAGCATCAAGCGCTCTGCCATTATTTTTTAAAACTTGCCAAGCTGCTTTGTTAGCGCGTATTCCGGCATCCCAGGTTGAAATAACGATTGGTTTTTGAACAGCTGATTTTCCTTTATAGGCAGATAAGCCAATAGCACTTAAACCCATCGAACTAAGTTGTAAAAATTGTCTTCTAGCTAGCATGATTGATTATTATTAAATAGAGAAATAAAATTTATCAATTAAGTTGACTAAGATACTTATTTCCTTGTCTATAATTCGTATTTTGAATGGGTGATTACCAATCAACTCGATTCTATTTTTAATTCATTTGGATGGACCAATGTTCAGCATAGTTCATTAACCAGTGGATTGATCAATCATACCTGGAAAATCAAGGCAGATCAGGGTGAATTTATTTTGCAACGCATCAACACCCAAGTATTTAATCATCCTGAATGGATTGACGACAATATTGGAATGATTGCACAATATCTACAACAACATACGCCCCATTATTTATTTACAACTCCGGTTGCCAATAGAAACAATCTGCGATTGATTATTGATAATGAATTGGCATATCGTGCTTTTATTTTTATTCCAGACACAATTACACTCACAGTTGTAGATCATCCTATTCAAGCGAAGGAAGCTGCAGCCCAATTTGCCAGCTTTACCAAAGTATTAATTCATTTCCCTATTGATCAATTACATATTACTTTACCGAATTTTCATCAACTGGATTTACGCTATCAACAATTTGAAAAAGCCATACAAAACAATAATACCGATCGGCTTGGACATTGCAAAACGCTCATTGAATCATTAAAAGACAATGTGTCGATTGTGCAACAATTCAAAGACTATATATCCAATCCAGACGCACACAAAAGAGTGATGCATCATGATACCAAAATCAGCAATATTTTGTTTGATTCAAAAGGGAAGGGGCTCTGTGTAATCGATCTGGACACTGTTATGCCGGGATATTTATTCAGTGATATTGGAGACATTCTCAGAACCTATATTTCCCCAGTTTCGGAAGAAGAAAAAAATCTCGATAAAATTGAAGTGAGAAAAGAAATTCTTAGCGCAATTTACGAAGGTTATATAGGAACCATTAAAGATTCCATTACTGCATTTGAAATGGATCATTTTTATTTAGGCGGTGAGATATTAATCTATATGCAGTCATTGCGTTTTATCACAGATTATTTGCAAAATGATATTTATTATGGTAAAAAATACCCCGACCATAATTTGGTCAGGGCACTCAATCAAGATAGGTTATTGCAATTATTTCAGGAAGCGATACGCTAAGTTTTGCTATTAATATTCGCCCATTACAAAATCGGCTTTTTTGGTTTGCCATTTTCCACGAGTGAAATCCGGAATGGTTTGAACCTGCCCATTTTCGGCAATTGATTTTTCGCTCAGCGGTGTAATGGCATACCATGTGGCTAAGTCATATACATCCAAGGGGAAATTGATTTTACGCTTGATGCACTCAATAAATGCATTGTCTACAAAAAAATCCATTCCGCCATGGCCTGCACCAACCGCTGCAGACTCATATTTTTTCCAAAGGGGATGGTCGTATTCTTTTAACCATTTCTCAGGATTTTCCCATTGGTGCGATTTTTCTGATTTTCCTTCTATGTACATCATGCCGGCATTAAAAGCACCGGTTTTGCTGTCTTGCCATAATCCCTCAGTTCCTTGAACCCTAAACCCAATATTGTATGGACGTGGTGAATTGGTATCGTGCGTTAACAAAATTGTTTCGCCATTATGGGTTTGAATTTGGGTGGTAACAATATCTCCTAATTTAAAATTAACTTTCGCATTTGAGTGATTTTCACCGCCTTTAGGATGGTTAACTACATATTTATGTAAACCTTTGGCCTTGGTTGCTACCGACGATAAACGGGTAAGTCTATTGCCTCTGTTGATATCGATCATCATTGCTACTGGGCCTAATCCATGGGTAGGATAAAGGTCTCCATTACGATTGACCGAGTGATTGGTTCGCCATTGTGCTTCACTAAAACCTTTGTCACCAAATTCAGCTCCTGAATTATAGGGAGAAACGCCATCATTAAATTTTACACCCCTTAAATCGTGCTGATAACCGCCTTGTAGATGTAAAATTTCCCCAAAAAGGCCCTTTCTGACCATATTATATACAGCCATGATATCTCTACGGTAACATACATTTTCTAGGACCATTACAGGAATCTTGGTCTTTTCAGACGCATTGACAATATCCCAGCAGTCCTGCAGCTTGATGGCACCACAAACTTCCACACCAGGAATTTTACCTGCATTTAATGCATCGATGGCCTGAGGAACATGCCATTCCCAGGGTGTTGCAATAATCACTGCATCTATATCCGTTCTTTGCAATAAATTCTTATAATCCAGGCTTCCTTTTCCATATTCTACAGCAGCTTTTTTACCAGATTTGGTGATGATTTGTTGTGCTGCGGACATCATGATTGGGTTAGGATCAGCCATGGCAATTACCTGAACATCGGCACGATTTAACATCATTTCCAGATGATTTTGACCGCGTAGTCCAACACCAATAATTCCAATTCTAACCATATTTGTTTGCTCAGCAGCAAATAATTTTAAACTGCTTAACGACGCACCAAAAGCTAAACTAGCAACAGTGCCTTGTTGAATAAACTGTCTACGAGGAATACTTTTCATATTGTTTATACGTTTATAATTAGAGAATGAATATAATGATTATCAGGATATTAGCCTCAATTCAGATCTAAAATCAAATATACTTATTTTCCTATAATTAATATTATGTTAAATAGTTTATTTGACAATTTAATTTAGTCATACTACCTTTGTTGTAAGAATTCACTCAATAATTGCCACATGAAAAAGATTGCCTTTCTATTATGTAGTTATAGTATTGCTACCCTCTTATCTGTTACTTCAAGTTTTGCACAAGCAAAATCAGATAGCACCAACACCAAAAAAATTCAGGCGCTGGAAAATAAAGTTGCCAGCCAACAAAAGCAAATCAATCAAATAAAGAATAAATCCTTTTTTGAAACTCCCAATGGTATAGATCGCCGCGGTTCCAAACAGCCCATTTTTCCAAAAAAATAAACTTTATCTAATTATCGTACAAATCGAGTTCTTGATCAATTAAGGCTTTTTGTTGTAATTTTCAATTACTAAACTATCAGTCCATGCAATTGATCACTCGCTCCATCTTTTCATTCGGTTTAGCGTTTTTAACGCTTATTGCTTCAGCTCAGGTAGATCCTGGCTATTTAAAAGCCATGAAATGGCGAATGATTGGCCCACATAGAGGCGGCAGAACTGTTGGAGCAGTTGGAATTCCGAATCAACCCAATGTATTTTATATAGGTGTTAATAATGGTGGTGTATGGAAAACCACCGATTTTGGAAGAACCTGGAAACCTATTTTTGATGATCAACCTACTGGGTCCATTGGAGATCTGGCTGTTGCCCCCTCTAACCCTAACACCATTTATGTTGCTTCTGGTGAAGGAATTCAACGCCCCGATTTATCAGTTGGCGATGGTATGTATAAGTCAATAGATGCAGGTAAAACCTGGGAAAATATTGGCTTAAAAGATGGCCAACAAATTGGAGGTATTGCCATCGATCCGAAAAATGAAAACAAGGTATTTGTTGCGGTACTGGGTCATCCCTATGGTCCGAATAAGGAACGTGGCATTTTTAGAACTTCAAACGGGGGAAAAACCTGGGAAAGGGTTTTGTATAAAGATGAAAATACTGGCGCTATTCAAGTAACCATCGACCCTAATAATTCCAATATTATCTATGCTGATTTATGGGCAGGTCGTCAGGGCCCTTGGGAAAACGGTGCATGGAATGGTGCTGAAAGCGGTTTATACAAATCAACAGATGGTGGTGATACCTGGAAAAAATTGGTCACCGGCCTCCCTACTGTAGCTCAAGGATTAGGTAGAATTGGATTTTGCATTGCTCCAAGCAATTCCAATAGATTGTATGCAACTGTAGATGCCGGAGACAAAGGAGGAATTTATAGAAGTGATGATGCGGGTGAAACCTGGATTAACATGAGTAGCGATAATAGATACTGGGGACGCGGTTCGGACTTTGCTGAAATAAAAGCAGACCCTTTGAATGCCGATATCGTTTATACTGCCAATGTGGTTGCTTGGAAATCTAAAGATGGAGCAAAAACTTGGAAAGCTTTTAGAGGAGCTCCTGGTGGAGATGATTATCATCGCATTTGGATCAACCCTACTAACAACAATATTATTTTAATGGCATCCGATCAAGGAGCCATTATTACCGTAAATGGTGGTGAAAGTTTTTCATCATGGTACAATCAACCAACTGCTCAATTTTATCATGTTAGTACTGATAATGCATTTCCTTATAATGTTTATGGAGGTCAGCAAGAAAGCGGATCTGTTGGTATATCCTCGAGAGGAAATGATGGACAAATTACTTTCAGAGAATGGCATCCAGTTGGTGTTGAAGAATACGGATATGTGGCTCCTGACCCACTCGATCCGAATATTATTTATGGAGGAAAAATTACCCGCTTTGATAAACGTACAGGCCAGGTTCAACATATCTCTCCGGAAGCAATCGCTTCTGGAAAATATCGATTTGTAAGAACAGCTCCGGTCTTGTTTTCACCAGTTGATCCAACCACTTTATTTTATGCAGGCAATGTATTGTTTAAAACCAATAACGGAGGAAAATCATGGCAAGTAATAAGCCCGGATTTAACGAGAGAAAGTTATTCTAACATTCCAGAAAATGTTGGAATTTATACTACGGAGGAAATGAAAAAAATGCCAAGACGTGGGGTTATTTATACCATTGCTCCTTCGCCAAAGAATGCAAATATTATTTGGTGTGGAACCGATGACGGTTATATTCAACTCACAAAAGATGGAGGAAAAACATGGAAAAATGTAACTCCTCCTTCGATTACTGAATGGAGTAAAATTTCCATTATGGAAGCCAGTCATTTTGATGAGAACACCGCTTATGCTGCAGTGAATCGAATCCGTTGCGACGATATGAAGCCGCATATTTATAAAACAACTGATGGTGGAACAACATGGAATGAAATAGTCAATGGATTGCCATCAGATCCTATCAATACTGTAAAAGAAGATCCAAATACAAAAGGATTATTGATTGCCGGCTCTGAAAGAATGGTATATTTTTCTTTGAACGATGGTCAGCAATGGCAACCATTACGATTAAACATGCCAGCTACTTCTATTCGTGATTTAGTAATTAAAGACGATGATATTGTTGTAGGAACGCATGGAAGATCTTTTTGGATTTTAGACAATATCACTCCGCTTCGACAATTAGTAAAGAATAAAAATGTTGTGCTGTTTAAACCACCAACAACTACAAGGGTTAGATGGAACATGAATACTGATACTCCAATACCACAAGAAGAACCAAGTGGTCAAAACCCTCCAGATGGAGCCATTATCGATTTTTATTTGAACAAAAAATCAAGTGGGCCAATTACATTAGAGATAAAAGATAATACAGGAAAAATAGTAAGGAAGTTTAGCAGCAATGATCTACCCTATCCTATTCCGCCAGTAAATATTCCTTTGTATTGGGTGCCTACAAAAATAGTGCTATCAAAAATTGCCAATGATCCAATATTGGATTCTATTATTTGGGTATGAGTGCTGATACTTTTCCATATTTCATCCTTAAAATCGTATAAATATACCCCCTTGTCTTTTGTAGCAATCCCTAAATGTTTTTTTGAAGTGGCTATTCCTCCTAAGCCAATTCTTGTTTTTTGAGGCAATCCTTC
>REAV01000182.1 GCA_004294465.1 Sphingobacteriia bacterium
GACTAATAGACAAATACACTTCTCCAATCACTTGTAATTTAGATTTCAATAACAGATTGTAATTAGGCAGAATACTTCCAGCAATCGAATTCTCTATGGCCATTACTGCTCCAGCAGAAAGTTGAGCATCAGACGCGGTTTTTACCAATTCTCTAAAAGAAGCACATGGAATAATGTCCACTTTTTTACCAAAGAATTGACGTGCAGCTACTTGATGGAAACTACCTTCATATCCTTGAATACATATTGCACTATTATCAATTTTAGTTGCTGTCATATTATTTATTTTTTATTGCCATTAAGGCAAAAAAAAACCCGGTTATTCACCGGGAGCTTATTTTGATTTTTGTAAAATTTACAGTTTTGCAAACAAGACCCGGCTACTTTTTCTAAAGTAGAAATAACCAAAAAAATAAAACCAGTTATTGATCGCTGTTTGCATAATAATCAAATATAGATAATCAATAGGAAGCAAAAAAGTTTTTTTGGATTTTATAAACTAAGGTTTGTTAGTTTATCGTGCTCGTTTTGTAACGAAACAGAAAAGTTAAAAAAAAGCCCCTCCGTGGAAACGGAGCGGCTTATAACGATTGCTTGCCATATGAAAATCTTGAACTACTGTACTGATCGCAAGCTGGATCTTTTCACTTCAATTTCACCAGTAGTTTGGAAATTATTTCTTAGCTGCAGTATCAACTTTAGCAACAGTAGAATCAACTACAGCAGTAGCAGAATCAACAGCTTTAGCAGCTGTATCAACAGCAACAGCAGTTGAATCAGTTTTTACTTCTTCAGTTTTAGTTTCACCACAAGCAGCAGCGAAAACACCTAATGCCAATACGAATAACAACTTTTTCATTTTAATTTTTTTTAAGTTTGAATGATTATAGGTTAATACGTACATAGTATAAAAGGTAACCCTGTAAGTGTAGAATTTTAAAAAAAAATATTTTAGGCCTATTTTGGGTTACTTTTACCCCCCTTCTAGTATTAAATGCACAGATAGTGAAAGGCGATAGTAACGAACAAGCATTATTGAAAGGATTGGCGAACAATGACTCAAAAGCCATCGAAACCATATATAAAGACAACTTTAATATGGTTCAGACCTTTATTTTAAATAATAATGGGTCTTACGATGAAGCCCGAGATATTTTTCAGGAAGCAATGATTGCACTGTATGAAAAAGCACAAACTGAATCATTTGTCTTAACCTGTCAAATTAAAACTTATGTATATTCCATATGCAGGCGTCTCTGGCTTAAGCGACTTCAACAATTGGGTCGTTTTACCCAACAAGTTGATAGCTTGGAAGAGACTGTCGCGGTTGAAGAAGACCTTGAAACGCACGAAAAAAGAAATGCAGAGTTTGTAATAATGGATAGGGCTTTAAATAGTCTTGGCGAACCTTGTAAAAGCTTGTTAGAAGGATATTATTTGAAAAAAATGGACATGAATGCATTGGCTTCCGAATTTGGATATACCAACGCAGACAATGCCAAAAATCAGAAATACAAATGTTTACTTCGGTTAAAAAAGTTGTTTTTTTCGCAGTATAACATTGGAGAGTAACTATTATGGATGATATTTTATTATTAGACGCAATTGAAAGATACCTCAACGGAGAAATGAACGCCGAGGAGCGTGACTATTTTGAGGCATTGCGAAAGAAAACTCCTGAGATAGACCAAATGGTGGTGGAACATAATATGTTCTTGCATCAAATGGACTTATATGTTGCCCATAGTAATATTAAGCATACCCTAAATGATGTTCATACTCAGTTGATTTCAAAAGGAGATATCTACGAAGGTGGTGAAATACCTACCAGAGGAAAAATAATCCAATTTTGGAATAAATATAAACGTGTAACTGCAATTGCTGCTTCTGTAGGAGGAGTCATTGCTTTATTTATTAGTGGATTAGCTTTATATTTTTCTTCAATCGTTACCGATCCAAAATTGCAACAATTAGGTAAAGACTTAGAGGCAGTTAAAAAAAGCCAACAGTATCAGGGAGCAATTATCAATGAAGTAAAAAGTAAAATTCCTTTGAATGCCCGATTATTGAGTGGCGGTTCTGGATTTTTGATTGATACCAAAGGGTATATCGTTACAAATGCGCATGTACTCAGAGGAACAGGTGCTATAGTAGTCAATAATAAAGGAGAAGAATTTAAATCTTCCATTGTATTTATTGACCAATTAAAAGATCTGGCTATTTTAAAAATTACAGACTCAGATTATATTGCAGCAAAATCAATTCCATATACTATCCAAAAAAACAATGCAGACTTGGGTGAAGAAATTTTCACTTTAGGTTATCCAAGAAATGACATTGTTTATGGTATGGGATATCTGAGTGCAAAAACAGGATTCAACGGTGATTCACTTTCTTACCAGATTCAAATTAGTGCCAACCCCGGAAATTCAGGTGCTCCTGTTTTTAATAAGGATGGCGAAGTCATTGGAGTATTGAGCACTCGTCAGGCACAAGCAGAAGGCGTAACTTTTGCAGTAAAATCAAAAAACATTTATTCAATTGTTGAAGATCTAAAGAATAGCGACTCTGCTTATAGAAAAATTAAAATGCCTACAAAATCTACCCTTAAAGGCGTTGTAAGAACTTCACAAATCAATAAAGTAGAAGATTTCGTTTATTACGTTAAGGCCTACGGCAAATAATTTAATTCTTTAAAGAATTAGCTCCACAAAGAATTAGGGTAAACGCCCGTTTCAACTAAATTATTAATGGAGGCTTGAACTCCATCAGCATCTTCTTTGTAAGTAACTCCAAACCATTTTGAAGATGTTGGTATCACTTTCATTACTCCTTTTCCTGTTTCAATAAATTGGTTAGCAACATATGGAATAAAGAATTCTGACTTTAACTCATTCCCTTTTTCTTTTAAGAAAGAAGAAAATAACCCATCGCAAAGACCAATAAAACCTGGAGCGAAACAAAAGAAATTCATACTCACAATACTATCATTCTTCAACGGATGAGTTCCCGTTTCATCTTCGTAAACAATACTTCCTTCAGCCTGATATATTTTAGTTCTTTCTGATATATTAGTGAGATTATGTTGCGCATCAGCTGTACAAACTCCACGGCTAACACTTCCATTATCACTGAGTGTTTTATTTAATTCGTACCCTATTAAAGCATAGGTAGATTCGTTACAATCGTTTTGCAAAAACTGAAATGCTTTAACAAAAGCATCTTTTCCATAATAGTCATCTGCATTAATTACTGCAAAAGGCTCGTTCACTTTTCCTTGGCAGCATAAAACAGCATGAGCTGTTCCCCAAGGTTTAGCCCTATCTGCAGGTACTGCAAAACCATCCGTATGAGAAAGCAAATGCTGGAAAACATAATCAATCTCTACCCTACCCTTTAGTTTGGGTTCGAATATAGATTTAAATTGGTCTGCAAAATCTTCCCGAATGATAAACACAACTTTCCCAAATCCCGCTTCTATTGCATCATAAATTGAATAATCCATAATCGTCTCACCAGAAGGTCCAAAAGACTGAATTTGTTTCATACTGCCATAGCGACTTGCCATTCCAGCTGCTAAAATTACGAGGGTAGGTTTCATATAGTACTTTTGTAAAATGCAAAATTAGCCAAAACATTTTAGTTCCATCAAATTCATGCAAATTTCAAGCGAAATAATATTGACCCAGCCCATGCCTACATTTAGCCTTAATGAGGTAAAATCAAGCATACTCAGGTTGGATTTATTGCATCCTGTGGTAAGCGGCAACAAATGGTTTAAATTAAAATATTATATTAAAGAAGCCTTAAAATACCAAAAATCTTGTATCGCAAGCTTTGGGGGAGCATATTCAAATCATATTGTAGCATTGGCATTTGCTTGTAAAGAAAATGGATTACAATCGATAGGAATCATAAGGGGAGAATCCTCCACTCCTTTATCTCCTACCCTGATTAAAGCAAAAGAATATGGCATGCAATTGCATTTTGTAAGCCGGTCCAAGTTTAATGAGAAAGATCAAATCAAAATAGAACTGAATCAACCAGATATATATTGGGTTAACGAAGGTGGGTATGGCCCTCTAGGAGCAAATGGAGCAGCAGATATAATGCACTCTATTTCTGCTGAATTTTCCGATATTATTTGTGCAGTTGGAACAGGCACTATGATTGCCGGACTTATTAAAGGAAGCAACGCCAATCAAAAAATTTCCGGCGTCAGTGTTTTGAAAAATAATTATTCAATTAAGAATGAAATTGATTGTTTGCTTTCTGACAATGATCGATCCAAACAATTCTCCATATTTCATGATTACCATTTTGGTGGTTATGCAAAATTGAATTCAACGCTCCTCCATTTTATGAATCAGTTATGGGAAGAAGAAAAGATCCCCACTGATATTGTATACACAGGAAAGTTGCTATTTGCAGTGAAGGATTTGATTGAAAAATCCTATTTCAAACCTGGCAGCAATCTATTGATTATTCATAGCGGCGGATTACAAGGCAATTCTTCTTTAAAGAAAGACATCTTGGTTTTTTAAGAGAATGCCAATTATCTTTACTTCAATGAAATTCAAATCTTTTGCTATTTTAATTCTTTTTCAAATTGCGATTAGCCATCAACTAAACGCCCAGCAATATTTGCCTTATTTCACTGTTGTCCATTTATCTAAAAACCAAAATAAAATCAGTTGGAATAATCCGAACAAAAACTGTATCCAACTTTCAGTACAACGTTCTACAGATAGTATTAATAATTTCAGGACTATACTTTCAGCCCAATCTCCTCAATTAGCAGAAAATGGCTTTATCGATAAAAAAGCTCCAGAAGATGTTCAGCTATATTATCGGATATTTTACACATTAAAGGGAGGAGAATACTTTTTTTCAAAAACAGTTTCACCAGTTGAATTAAAAGACAATATAGCGGCAAATAAAAAGCCTTCTAAGCCATCCAATAAAAAGAACAAGGCAAATAAAAAGGCAGAAAAGTCCAGTAAAGTGCTGAAATCTTCCTATTTGCGAATGGATAAAAAAGGTAACCTTTTATTGCACTTGTCAAAAGCAGATCAATTGAATTATTCAATCACTTTTTTTAGCGCAGAAAAAAACAAACTCTTTTCAATTGATCCAATACCTGAAACAGAATTGGTCATTGAGAAAGGCAATTTTTTAAAAGAGGGTTGGTTTGAATATGAATTGAAAGAAAAAGGAAAATTAATAGAAAGAAAAAGATTCTATATTCAATAACTTAATTGAGCTGCAACTTGCAATCAAATATCTTTTCAAAATTTTTTTTCACCTTGTATTTTACTTCATCAAAAGGAACGGAATGACCTAACTCTTTTTCTAATGATGTAACAGTTTTATTTTCTATTCCACAAGGAACAATGTATTTAAAATAATCTAAATCGGTGTTTACATTAAATGCAAATCCATGCATGGTAATCCACCTGCTACATTTAATTCCCATTGCACAGATTTTTCTTTCTTTCCCTTTTAAATGGGCGTCTATCCAAACACCTGTCTCGCCAAAACTCCTTTCCCCTTTAATACCATATTCAGCCAAAGTCAAAATAATCACTTCTTCCAAACTCCTTAAATACCAGCCTAAATCTGTTTTAAATTTTTCCAGATCTAAAATCGGATACCCCACTAATTGTTGTGGCCCATGAAAAGTAATATCGCCCCCCCTATTAATTTGAAAATACTCAATTCCTTTTTCGACTCTGTCTTCTTCACTAATTAACACATGTTCGGGTTTCCCGTTTTTTCCAAGCGTATATACTGGCGGATGTTCTACAAACAATAAATGATGTGAAGTTGGCAAAGCCAATACAGGCTCTTTTTCTGGATTATTGTATCGAAACAATAATTTTATATCTGCATTTTTTTTCAGAAGGGTCTCTTGATAATCCCAAACGGCTTTATACTGCTTTACACCTAAATCTTCGAATAATACTTGCTGCTGCATTCAACAAAAATAGCCATCAAATTCCAAATTGCATGGTTGATTTACGCACGCATAGTAACCGTTTTGTTTTACATTTGCCAAATGCAGGTTGAAACAGCACTTTATTCGGAAGAACAATCAGAATCACTATACGAAAGAAAAACTTTTATTGTAGATCCTGGGCAAGAACCATTTCGAATTGACAAATGGATTCAAATGCATATGGAGGGGTCCACAAGAAATAAAATACAACAAGCCATCGAAGCCGGTTTTTTAACAGTGAATGGCAAAAACATTAAAAGCAATTACAAAATCAGGCCTGCCGATGAAATAGTGGTAATGAGCCTGATCAACCCAGAACACACTGTTTTAAAAGAGGAAGACATTCCATTAGATATTGTTTATGAGGATGAAGCACTGATGGTGATCAATAAGCCATCTAATATGGTGGTGCATCCTGGTGTGGGCAATTTCAGCGGTACTTTATTAAATGGAATAGCCTATTATCTAAGAAAGCAGAACCCTGAAATTGATGAAGAAAAACTGCCTCGATTTGGTTTAGTACATAGAATAGACAAAAACACCACTGGATTAATTGTAGTGGCCAAAACTGGAGAAGCTGCATCTCATTTAGCCAAACAGTTTTTCAATCATACAGTTAAGAGAAAATACATGGCACTTGTCTGGGGAAATATTGAAGAACCAGAAGGAACCATCGAAGCCCACATAGCAAGGCATCAACAAAACAGAAAAATGTTTGATGCATACCCTGATGGCGAAATAGGTAAGCACGCAATCACGCATTATAAAGTAATTGAACAATTCAATTATGTTACTTTGGTTGAATGCATTCTTGAGACCGGAAGAACCCATCAGATCCGGGTGCACATGAAACACTTAGGCCATACCTTATTCAATGATTGGGAATATGGAGGAGATAAAATTTTAAAAGGCACTATTTATACCAAGTATAAGCAGTTTGTAGACAATTGTTTTGAAGTGTGCAGCAGATGTGCCTTACATGCAAAAACATTGGGTTTTATCCATCCAATTACGCAAAAGGAAGTGTTTTTTGAATCGCCTCTTCCAGAAGACATGACCAATGTGATTGCTAAATGGAGAAATTATAGCATTCATAGAAATGCAGAATAAAGAATTCATTGAAGCCATTATATTTGTAATACAATCCTAATCAATGCAACCTGAAATTCGCCATAATTGGACTTCTGAAGAAATCAAAAATATTTACGATACCCCCCTTTTAGAATTGGTATTCAAAGCGGCAAGTGTTCATAGAAAATACAATGATACTGCTGAAGTACAGGTATGTACTTTATTGAGTATCAAGACTGGTGGCTGTAGCGAAGATTGTGCATACTGCCCTCAGGCAGCCAGGTATTCAACAGGTGTTGAAGTACAAGCCTTAATGAAAAAAGAAGAAGTATTGGAATATGCCCAAAAAGCAAAAAATGCAGGAAGTACAAGATTCTGTATGGGGGCTGCTTGGAGAGAAGTAAGAGATAACAAAGATTTTGACAGAGTAATTGATATGGTAAAAGGTGTAAATGAATTAGGAATGGAAGTTTGTTGCACTTTGGGAATGCTCACCGAAGATCAAGCAAGCAGACTTGCTGATGCAGGATTATATGCTTACAATCATAATTTAGATACGAGTAAAGAGCATTATTCAGAAATTATTTCTACCAGAACCTATGATGATCGACTTGCTACATTAGATAATGTTAGAAAAGCAGGAGTAACTGTTTGTTGCGGGGGCATTATAGGCCTAGGCGAAACACATGCTGACCGGATTAATATGCTGTTGACGCTGGTAAATATGCCTGAGCATCCAGAAAGTGTACCCATCAATGCATTGGTGGCAATAAAAGGCACTCCATTGGCTAATAATCCTAAAG
Source organism: Sphingobacteriia bacterium (assembly GCA_004294465.1). Taxonomy (GTDB): domain Bacteria; phylum Bacteroidota; class Bacteroidia; order Chitinophagales; family Chitinophagaceae; genus Sediminibacterium. Next base: position 7,873 of record REAV01000182.1, read on the forward strand.
TAGATATTTGGGATATGGTAAGAATGATTGCAACTGCCCGTATAATAATGCCTAAAACCATGGTAAGATTAAGTGCTGGCAGAACTGAGATGAGTATTGCTGAACAGGCCCTTTGTTTTATGGCTGGAGCAAATTCGATTTTTGCCGGAGACAAACTATTAACTACACCAAATCCGAGTTTCGAAGAAGACAATACCATGTTTTCGATGTTAGGATTAACACCAAGGGTTGCTTTTAAAGAAGAGCCTCAATACCTGAGTGAAACAGTATAATATTACTTGCAATTCGTCTTTAACATTTCATTAGCTAAAACAACTCTGTATAAACTTAACAGTTTCATAAATAGTTGAAATAGTGTACTTATTATGCAAATGATTCTGCAAATTTGTACTGCATAAAATAGACTACTGAATGCTTCGATTAATTGCCGCTACCTGTTTATCCATTTTTATTTTTTCAAATGGGCTCATTGCTCAAACAGACAATCTGAAAGGTTGGCATTTGCTGGATTCAACGCAAGATGCATTTTATGGCATTAGCCTGAACAAGGCCTATGAATATTTACAATCAAAAAAGAAAATTCCTAAAACAGTAATAGTTGCTGTTTTAGATTCTGGCGTAGATACTACACACGAAGATCTCAAAAAAAATCTTTGGCATAATCCAAAAGAAATTCCGGGGAATGGAATTGATGATGATCATAACGGATACATCGACGATGTATATGGATGGAATTTCTTAGGCGGAAAAGATGGGAAAAGCATCAAAAAAGCATCCGATGAAAGAGCTAGGGTTTACCATAAATGGAAAGATCAATTTTTAGGGAAAACCATTGATACCAATCAATTAAATACGATAGATAAAGCCCATTATCAAATATGGCAAAAAGCAGCTAAAGCCATTAATTTTAGTCAGGAAGAGCAGATGGATATTTTATTCATTGAATTGACAACTAAAGCCATGAAACGCAATGATCTTATTCTCCGTAAAGAAATGGGAATGGAAGAATACACCAGTGATCAATTAGAGAAATTCGAACCCATTACAAAAGCTGGTAAAGATGCTAAAATAGGATACCTCACTTGTATTAAAATGATTGGAATTGATCCAGATGAAAAAAATACATTTACCTTAAATGAGCTTTCTGAATATATTGAAGGGAAAAAAGAAAGCTTCGAGTCGAAAGAAAAAGCGCCACATAATTTCAGAGCAGAGATAGTAAAAGACGACTATGATAATTTTTCCGATCGATTTTATGGCAACAACGATGTAATGGGACCAGGGCCAATGCATGGTACACATGTATCAGGTATCATTGCAGCGCAAAGAAACAACTCATTAGGTGTAGATGGTGTAGCTGATCAAGTACAAATTATGACATTGAGGGTTGTACCTGATGGAGACGAATACGATAAAGACATTGCATTAGCAATACGATATGCTGTTGATCATGGGGCCAAAGTGATTAATATGAGTTTTGGAAAATCATTTTCCCCAGAAAAAAACTGGGTAGATAGTGCCGTGAAATATGCCGAGCAAAAAGATGTTTTATTGGTCCACGCTTCTGGAAACGAATCGGAGAATATGGACGAGAAAGAAAATTTTCCTAGCCCTTGGCTTTTACAATGGAAAACAAAAGCCAAAAATTTTATTACAGTTGGCGCCAGCTCTGATATTAAGATCAATCCATCAATAGCGGCAGATTTTAGTAATTACGGCAAAGAGAATGTGGATGTTTTTGCACCTGGAGTTAAAATTTATTCTACTTTACCTGGTGGCAATCAATATGGAAATTTACAAGGCACAAGCATGGCTGCTCCTGTTGTTGCAGGATTAGCTGCTTTAATAAGGTCATATTATCCTGAATTAACTGCAATTGAAGTAAAGCAAATTATTGAGCAATCAGTTTCAAAACCAGACCCTACAATCAACTGCATAAAACCTGGAGAGAAAACTGAGAAAATAAATTTTGCTAGCTTATGTAAAACCGGTGGTATTGTGAATGCCAGCAATGCTGTTAAAATAGCAAATGAATTTAAATTATCATCTGGCAATTCAAAAAACAGCCAATCCATCAAAACAACTAAAACATTAAAATAATGGCAAAACCAGTACAAGGAGAATATGGTTCATTTTACGAAGGATATATAAGCAAGGTGGACACCAACAACTTGCATGAAGCGGTTAACACCTATTCTCACCCACTATCTTATTTTTATGTAAACCTGCCTGAAGAAAAAGCAGATTATCGATATGCTCCTGAAAAATGGACTTTAAAAGATTTATTACAACATGTGATCGATACGGAAAGGATCATGCAGTATAGATTATTAAGAATTGGAAGAAATGACAGCACACCTCTTCCAGGTTTTGAAGAGAACGATTATGCTATTACAGCGAATGCTTCATTAAGATCATTCGTATCATTAAAAGAAGAATTCATTGCGCTCAGAAAATCTACCGATTTATTAATTCAATCCTTGAGTGAAGAACAATTGAACAATATTGGCAAAGCCAGTGGCAACAATATTACGGCCAATGCAGTAGGATACATCATTTTTGGACACATGATGCATCACAAAAAATTAATCGAAGAAAGATACCTTTAATTGACCACAAAAAAAAGCTCCACCAAATAAATGGCAGAGCTTTTAAACTTATATTTTTTAGAAATTTATTTAGCAAAAAGATGTACAGCCAATTGAACGTCTTTGGCAACATTTCCAATACCATAATTAACACCAAAAGCTGTTCTGTCTAAGCTAAAAAATGCTTCTCCAAAAAAACCTTTGTCATCTGAACTACGAATAGCTACTTGAAAACTTACAGGTAAGCTAGCTCCTTTTAAATTCAAGTTACCTGCAACAGTAGCAGTGTTCTCTCCAGTATAAGTTACTGAGCTGATTTTGTAAGTAGCTTCGCTGAACTTTGCAACATCAAAGAAATCAGCTGTTTTTAAGTGCCCTTCTAATTTAGGACCTGATGCATCTGTTACTTTAACATTAGCCAGATCAATCACAAATTCACCACCTTTTAATTTGCCGGCTTCTACTTGTACTGTTCCACTTTTTAAACTAAAATATCCTGTGTGGAAATCATTCTTTTTAGAACCAACCCAATCAATACGGCTTTTATCAGCCAAAACATTCAAGGTTACCACATCTTTTGTTGATTTTTTAGGCACAAAAGAGTAAAAACCCACTAACAAAGCTGTTCCGAACAGCGCAAAAACGATTTTTTTCATATTATTTGATTTAATTTAAACAAATTTGAAGGATAAAAATAAGTGAATTAATGTTACAACAATAATAATAAAGTATTAATTCTGAATATCAGTTTGACTTATCTTCGCAAAAATTGTTCCATATGAATCTTCATGAGTACCAAGCTAAAGAATTACTCAGTAAATACAATGTTCCCACCCAAGAAGGTATTGCGGTGGATACCGTTATGGCAGCCGAAGAGGCTTATCGCCAGATAAAAACCCAAACAGGCAATAATTTTGCCGTTGTAAAAGCCCAGATTCATGCTGGAGGCCGAGGAAAAGGTAAAATCATTGGTAATGATCAAAGAGGTGTTGCTGTTGCCAAAAGTGCAGAAGATATTACGAATATTGCCAAAAACCTATTAGGCGGAACCTTAGTAACCATCCAAACAGGTGCTGCAGGTAAGAAAGTGAGCAAAATATTGATTGCGCAGGATGTTTACTATCCTGGCCCTAATCCGGTAAAAGAATTTTACTTGTCAATTCTCTTAGATCGTTCTAAGGGCATGAATGTAATCATGTATAGTACCGAAGGTGGTATGGATATTGAAGAAGTTGCCCATAATACTCCAGAAAAAATATTTAAAGAATGGGTTCACCCAGGTGGCGCTTTGCAAGGATTTCAAGCAAGAAAGATTGCATTTAACTTAGGCTTAAGTGGTGAAGCTTTCAAAAACTGTGTCAAATTTGTAACCAACCTTTACAAAGCTTATGTTGGTCTGGATTGCGGCATGCTAGAAATCAACCCATTATTTAAAACAAGTGATGAAAAAATCATTGCAGTAGACTGCAAAATGAATATTGATGACAATGCATTGATGCGTCACGCAGATATTGCAGCATTAAGAGACGTTACAGAAGAAGATCCTACAGAAGTAGAAGCAGGTCAATTCAATTTGAATTTTGTGAAGTTAGATGGCAATGTTGGTTGTATGGTAAATGGTGCAGGATTAGCCATG
>REAV01000183.1 GCA_004294465.1 Sphingobacteriia bacterium
TATCAGTTTTGTAAGGAGAATTTCCATTGCCATTAAATACATAATCAGTGGAAATGGTAATTAACTTACATTTTTGTTGCTCACAACATTTTGCAATTTTGGAAGTATCCATTACAGAATAAGCAGGCCTCTTTGCAGGAGTTGGAAATTCAGAAGTAGTAATCGGATAAAGCGTTGTAGGATGATTTGCCAATTTTTTAATAGCAATGGCAAAATCAAACCAGGATATGATTCCCGTATTGCTATAATGATAAATACCTTGCTGATGGTTACCTTGTAGATCTTCATCAAGAATTCTCGTTATTGCCTTTGCTAAATCAGCGGCATTAGTTGGGCAACCAATTTGATCATTGACAATTTTCAATTCTGGTTTTTCCTTCATCAAACGTAACATGGTCTTCACAAAATTATTTCCATGCTCGCTATATACCCAAGAAGTTCTAATAACAATCGATGAAGGATTGTTTTTTTGTGCAAGTTCCTCACCTATCGATTTAGTATAACCATAATAATTAACNNGTTTTGTAAGGAGAATTTCCATTGCCATTAAATACATAATCAGTGGAAATGGTAATTAACTTACATTTTTGTTGCTCACAACATTTTGCAATTTCACCAACAGCAGTACCATTAATAATTAATGCCAACTCATTTTCAGACTCTGCTTTATCAACTGTTGTATATGCAGCACAATTGATAAAATAATTAGGTTGAAATTGTTCAAAAAATGGCGCTATGGTTGAAGGGTTAGATAGATCTAATAAATGCCTGTCTGTAAAAATAAAATGATACTTGTTTTCTAATGAAGCAGCCAATTGTTGCAGTTCCCAACCTAATTGACCATTTTTTCCGGTGACAATAACAAGCGGCTTCATTGTAAACTTATTTATTAGAACTAAATTCTTTGGGCTGCTTAGACCATTCTTCTTTAGGCAATGATTTAAAATAATCATAGGTCTTCTTCAATCCTTCTGCACGGTCAATTTTTGGCTCCCAACCTAATAATTCTCTTGCTTTGGTAATATCTGGTTTTCTTTGCTTTGGATCATCTACAGGCAAAGGCTTGTAAATTATTTTTACCGATGAACCTGTTAATTTCAACACTTCTTCTGCAAAATCTTTCAAAGTAATTTCATTGGGGTTTCCAATATTAACTGGCATTGTATAATCACTCATCAATAACCGATAAATTCCTTCCACCAAATCATCTACATAACAGAAACTCCTTGTTTGGCTTCCATCTCCAAAAACAGTAAGATCTTCTCCTCTAAGTGCCTGGCCAATAAATGCCGGCAAAGCTCTTCCATCATTCAATCGCATTCTAGGGCCGTAGGTATTAAAAATGCGAATAATTCTAGTTTCAACCCCATGAAATGTATAATAGGCTCTTGTGATTGATTCCATGAATCTTTTGGCTTCATCATACACCCCTCTTGGGCCAACTGGATTGACATTTCCCCAATATTCTTCTGTTTGAGGATGAACCATTGGATCTCCATATACTTCACTGGTTGAAGCAACCAACATTCTTGCATTTTTTGCTTTTGCCAATCCTAAACAATTATGCGTACCTAATGCTCCAACTTTCAATGTTTGAATAGGGATTTTTAAATAATCAATTGGGCTTGCAGGAGAAGCAAAATGTAGAATATAATCCAACTCACCAGGTACATGTATGAATTTTGACACATCATGATGGTAAAATTCAAAATTGGGGAGTTTGAATAAATGTTCAATATTTCTTAGATCTCCAGTGATCAAGTTATCCATTGCAATTACATGATAGCCTTCTTTGATAAAGCGATCACATAAATGAGAACCTAAAAATCCGGCAGCACCAGTAATGAGTATACGTTTCTGAGACATAGCTATTTTTTTTAAGGTCTACCAACACTTTCGTAATGATAACCCATATCTGTAATGAATTTTACTTCGAATAAATTACGACCATCGAAGATGGCCTTATTTTTTAAGGTAGCACTTATCCGCTCAAAATCAGGTGTTCTAAATTCGCTCCATTCTGTTGCAATAACCAAAGCATCTGCTCCCTCTAAACATTCGTATTGACTGTTTGCATAAGTTACTTTATCTCCTATGGTTGCTTTAACATTCGGCATTGCTTCCGGATCAAATGCAGAAACAGTAGCACCTGCAGCAGTTAATGCGTCAATTAAATACAAAGCTGGCGCCTCTCTAATATCATCAGTATTGGGTTTGAAAGCCAATCCCCAAAGTGCAAAATGCTTGCCTTTTAAGCTGCCTTTAAAATATTGTTCAATTTTAGGCATTAAATGAAGTTTTTGTTTTTCATTAACTGCTTCTACTGCTTTCAATATCTTAAAATCGTAGTTTACTTCATCTGAAGACATGATCAATGCTTGAACATCTTTAGGGAAACAACTTCCACCATATCCTATCCCAGGAAAAAGAAAACGCTTACCAATTCTCTCATCACTTCCAATTCCTCTTCTTACCATGTCTACATCTGCACCTACTCTTTCGCACAACTGAGCTATTTCATTCATGAATGAAATTTTTGCTGCTAAAAAAGAATTGGCTGCGTACTTGGTTAATTCTGCTGATTTCTCATCCATAAAAATTACTGGATTCCCCTGGCGAACAAATGGAGCATATAAATCAGACATTAATTTTTTTGCACGATCAGATCTAGTTCCTACTACCACTCTATCTGGTTTCATGAAATCATCAACTGCAACCCCCTCTCGCAAAAATTCAGGATTACTTACCACATCAAATGCTCCTTTAAAATTTTCAGCAATGGCTGCTTGTACTTTTTCTGCTGTTCCAACTGGCACAGTACTTTTATCAACAATTACTTTATAATCTGTAAGTATATGTCCAAGGTCTTTGGCTACACCCAGAATATATTTTAAGTCCGCAGCTCCACCATCGCCTGGGGGTGTTGGCAATGCAAGGAAAATGATCTCCGCATCTTTTACCCCTTCAGCGAGATTAGTGGTAAATACCAATCTGCCTTCTTTTAAATTTCTTAAAAATATTTTCTCTAACCCAGGCTCATATATGGTTATCTCTCCATTTGATAATTTATTGACCTTGTTTTGATCGATATCGATACAAGTGACTTTATTACCTGTTTCAGAAAAACATGTTCCTGTTACAAGTCCTACATATCCTGTACCTACTACTGCTATTTTCATAGATTATTGATTTAAATAATTTAAAACATGTTGAGTAATGAACTGTAATTGATCCTGTTCCATTTCAGTATGAACTGGTAATGAAATTACACAAGCAGTCAATTCATCGGTGATTGGTAAATTGATTTGTGGCAATCCGAATGAAGCAAACATATCTTGTTTATGTCCTGGAACCGGATAATATATCATTGAAGGAATTTTATGCTGAGCAAGGTATTCACTCAAAGCATCCCGATCTGCATTTTTAAGTTGCAAAGTATATTGATGATATACATGTGTACTATAATCAGCAACAAATGGAGTTATGATATTTGGATGATTAGCAAAAGCAGCATTATAAAAAGCTGCAACCGATTGTCTGGATTTATTATACCGATCAAGATGAGTTAGTTTAACATTTAATACAGCTGCTTGTATGGAATCAAGCCTGGAATTGCAACCAACAACTTCATGATAATATCTTTTCTGCTGTCCATGGTTAGCAATCATTTTCATTTTAGCTGCCAATGAATCATCATTGGTAAAAATGGCTCCTCCATCTCCATAAGCTCCTAAATTTTTTGAAGGATAAAAAGAAGTAGCGCCGATTGTTCCAATTGTTCCAGTTTTTTTCACAGTGCCATCCGAAAAAGTATAATCGCATCCAATTGCTTGGGCATTGTCTTCGATAACAAATAAATTAAATTCCTTTGCAATTTGCATGATCTCTTCCATTGGAGCAGCATGTCCATACAAGTGAACAGGTACAATTGCCTTTGTTTTAGAAGTGATCGCTTTTCTTACCGAATTAGGATCGATGCAGAAAGTCTTTGGATCTACTTCAACAAATACCGGTGTTAACTTTAATAGAGCAACTACTTCTGTAGTAGCAATATAAGTAAATGAAGGAGTAATCACTTCGTCACCTGGCTCAAGTCCTAAAGCCATCATGGCTATTTGCAATGCATCCGTTCCATTGGCACAAGGGATAGTATGTTTTACTTGTAAGTATTGGGAGAGAGCGGTGGAGAAATCTTGAACTGGCTTTCCATTAATATAAGCGGCAGTATCCAAAACATCATGAATGGCACTATCAACTTCTGCTTTAATATGAAGGTATTGAGATTTGGTGTCAACCATTTGAATTGGTCGCATACATATAATACTTTAGATTAGCAAAATTAGCACAAAAAGGGTAGACAAAGAATATACCCATAACTTTGTACAGAATGAAGCTATTCTACCAATTATTTATACTGCTTTACCCATTTGCAGCTAGATGTATTGCTCCTTTCAACAAAAAGGCTCAATTATGGATTGAAGGGAGGGCAAATTGGAAGAGTAGATATACAGAAGTCTTCAAAAATGAGTCAAGACCAGTCATTTGGATGCACTGTTCTTCGTTGGGTGAATTTGAACAAGGTTTGCCGCTACTGGAATCATTGAAAACGGCCTATCCTAACTATTTTTTTCTGGTTAGTTTTTTTTCACCATCTGGATTTACAGTTAGGCAAAACCACCCTGCGGCTGATTTTGTATGTTACTTACCCATGGACAGCCAAAAAAACGCTTTTGATTTTCTAACAATTGTAAAACCTCAAATAAGCATTTTTATCAAATATGAGTTTTGGTACCATTATTTGAAAACAATGAAAGAAAAAAATATACCAGTTTTATTGGTTTCTGCCATTTTTAGAGCAGACCAATTATTTTTTAGATGGTATGGAGATTTCTACAAAAACTTATTGCATTTTTTCAATTCAATTTTTGTACAAGACCAATATTCTAAACAATTATTACAATCAATTGGCATCGATAAAAATGTTTTTGATACTGGCGATACAAGATTTGACCAAGTCATCAAAATTGCAAAAGCACATAGTTCCAACAAAATTGTTGAACAATTTTGCAACAATAAAAAAGTGATTGTTGCAGGTAGTACATGGACTGAAGACGATAAATGCTTGCACCATTATGCCATTGCCAATCCTAACATACAATTCATTATTGCTACACATGACATTGAAGAAGAAAGACTCAATGAATGTCTACGGTTTTATCCCAATGCTATTTTATATTCCGACTACGCCAATGCAATCGAAACAAACCAACCAATAGAAAAATTTCAAACTTTAATCATCAATAATATGGGGATGTTAAGTGCTTTGTATCGCTATGCTACAGTTGCATTTATTGGCGGGGGATTCGTAGATGAGGGCGTTCACAATACATTAGAAGCCGCGGTGTATGGCATTCCAGTTGTATTTGGCCCTGTATATGATAAATACTTAGAAGCTATAGAGCTCGTTGAAACAGGAGGGGCATTTAGTGTAAACAATTTGATTGAACTCGAAGAAGTTTTCAATGAGTTAATGAAAGATGAAGCAAAATGTAAAAAGATTGGTGAAATTGCCCAGAACTATGTTTACTCAAAATCAGGAGCAACATCTAGGCTTCTATTGTATATTCAGGAAAATCGTCTTTTAACTAACTGATCAAATAACTTAACCGTTTCATTTCCTTCTTCCCAACTCAATTTAACTTTCAATTCTCTTTGAATCCAATATTGAGCTTCAGGATAAATATTAAAACTATTAATGGTCTTGATACTTCTATCGTACATACTTTCGTCACCTCTGAATAATACATGTGCGAATAGGTATTTATCATTTACGCTAATTGCTTTTCGCAAATCTCTTATAGGTGTTTCTTCTAACTTAGAGGCCACTTCAACGATTTCTTCTTTTAGATGAGCGTTTAAATCAGGGCTTTGATTCAACTGATACAATTCATTGATTGGAGTTGTTTCCTTTATTGGGTCGATTTTGGGCTCCTGTGTTAAAGGAGCTTCATGATGTGGTTGAAAGACAAGTGTTGGAATTTCAGCTGGTTCTTCAAAAAGCCAACCTGATGCAATTTTTACTAGTTCAGGCTCATTTGATGATGTTGAAACAGCGCTGGGGTCTAAGTCAAGGGCATTGCCATAGATATGCTCTTTAACCTGAGTTAAATGCACTGAAGGCATTTGAATAGACACAGTTCCTTTGGTTAAATCTTTGTTTTTATTGAATTGTAATTCAGAAAGGAGTAATTGTGCCGTTATGGCCAATGTTTCACATTCAGCCTTTTCATCGAACTGTTCTTTTAATTTATTGATTAAAGTGCCAACTCTTTCCATTGGAAGCAATACTTTTGGGGGTAATTGTAATGCGTTCGACGTAAAGTTACTAACGTTTAATTGATTAATTTATTTTGTTCAATGTTTATAGAACCAAATTTATGGGGTGAAAGAAGGGGCTGGATTGAAGTAATCTGCGGCAGCATGTTCAGTGGCAAAACAGAGGAATTGATTCGTCGATTAAAACGTGCCAAAATAGCCAACCTGAAAGTGGAAATTTTCAAACCTGCTATTGACGTTAGATATGATGAAAACAAAGTGGTTAGCCACGACTCCAATGCCATTTTATCCACTCCCATCGATAATTCACAAACCATATTATTAATGGCACAGGATGTGGATGTTGTTGGCATAGATGAAGCGCAATTTTTTGATGAAGAGATTATGGAGGTATGCGAAAAACTGGCATTAAGAGGGGTCAGGGTAATAGTAGCAGGCTTAGATATGGATTATCTGGGTAAACCATTCGGACAAATGCCTCATTTACTGGCCATTGCAGATTATATTACTAAACTACATGCCATTTGTATGAAATGTGGCAATATTGCCAATATCTCATACAGAAAAACTTCCCAGGAAGGACAAGTATTATTAGGCGAAAAAGAAACATACGAACCTCGATGTAGAAAATGTGCCAATGAAAAGTAGCGCCACCATATTAGCATTAATTAAAAAAGACGTACTACTAGAAACCCGCCAGCAGTATAGTTTTTATGGTGTTTTATTGTACATAGCTTCTACCACTTTTGTGGTCTATCTATCAATGGGCCAACCAGAAGAAAAAGTGTGGAACGGACTATTTTGGGTGCTACAATTATTTGTTTGCATCAATGCTGTTGCAAAAAGCTTCTTACAAGAGAACAGAGGTAGAATGCTTTATTTCTATACAATAGCAAGTCCTACCCATTTTGTGATTGCAAAATTGGCATTCAATGCTATATTGATGTTATTGATGAATCTTTTGAGCCTAGGCGTTTTTACGCTGTTGTTGGGAAATCCAATTTCAAAAATAGGGGAGTTTTTACTCATTAGTTTATTGGGAGGAATCAGTTTAAGTTTGGTTTTTACTTTTTTAGCTGCAATAGCAGCAAAAGCCCAACAGCAAGCAGCATTGATGGCTATCATGGGTTTCCCAATCATTATTCCGCAATTGCTATTATTGATGAAGATCAGCTCTGCCGCATTCTCTTCAGCCATTCAATTGGGTTGGTGGCAAATGATTGGAATGTTGATAGGTTTAGACTTAATGATTATTGCTTTGGCCTATATCTTGTTCCCTTTTCTGTGGAAGGATTAGAATCGTAGATGACGAACTGTAAGTCCTTTGTTGATCAACTGTTTTAATGAGTCAATTCCAATTTTCAAGTGTCTATCCACAAATTCAGCCGTTACTTTTTTATCGCTTGCTTCGGTTTTAACTCCATCCGGAACCATTGGTTGATCGCTAACCAACAATAAAGCGCCTGTTGGTATTTTATTGAAAAAGCCAACAGTAAAAATAGTGGCAGTTTCCATGTCTATAGCATAAGCCCGAACTTTTGTGAGGTATTCTTTAAATGCTTCATCGTGCTCCCAAACCCTTCTATTGGTCGTATAAACAGTACCAGTCCAATAATCCACTTTATTTATTCGAATAGTAGTTGAAATAGCTTTCTGCAAAGCAAATGCTGGCATTGCTGGTACTTCTGCGGGGAAATAATCGTTAGATGTTCCCTCTCCCCTAATTGCAGCAATTGGCAAAATTAAATCACCCAACTTATTCCGCTTTTTTAAGCCACCGCATTTTCCCAAAAACAACACAGCATCTGGTTCTATAGCTGTTAACAGATCCATGATTGTTGCAGCACCTGGGCTACCCATTCCAAAATTGATAATGGTAATTCCGTTTGCAGTAGCACATTGCATTGGCCTGTCTTCCCCAATTACTTTTACCTTATTCCATTTTGCAAATGTGTACACATAATTACTGAAATTGGTCAATAGTATGTATTTGCCAAAATTTTCTAGCTTTTCACCTGTATACCTTGGCAACCAATTGCTTACTATTTCTTCTTTCGTTTTCATACACTAATTTTTATAAAAGCTGTTTATTCTTAAAAAGGAACCGATTAATTCAGTTACTAAATATAGATTAACTTGTAAATATACCAATAAGTGCTCATTTTTACAATAACTAAAGCATTAAATGATTATTCAATACCCATTATACCAGCCTGAAATTAAAGAAGAAAACGAGAAAGAATTCATTTTTGATTCAATACGAAAACAATGGATCCGTCTGACCCCAGAAGAATGGGTAAGGCAAAATTTTATCAACTACTTAATAAAAGAAAAAAAATATCCTGCATCACTAATTGCCATAGAAAAAGAAATAAAAGTAGGTGAAATGCGAAAAAGGTTTGATATCCTCGTGTATAAAGAATCTACACCTTGGTTAATTGTAGAATGTAAGGAATTGAAAACCCCAATTAATGATGCGGTAGCAAAGCAAGTAATAACCTATAATATCCAATTACAAGTTCCTTATTTGATCATTACCAATGGTAACACTACAAGGGGTTTATACATTTCAAATGGGCAATATGAAAACATCAACGCAGTGCCAATGTATTACTAAAAAAATGCCACTGCATTTGCAATGGCATTTGAACTAGGTATATAAAAATATTAAGGAAATATTCCCAACTCATTATAAGAGGTACCAACTTTATTGATTGCGCAAACATAAGCTGCGGTTCTCATGTCTGGAATAGAAGGATTCTTATGCCAGATATCCATGATTTCACGGGTAGCCGTAATCATCGTTTCTTCTAAACCACTATGCACTAAATCTACTTCTTCAGGTCCATGCAAAATAAATTTCCTTTCTGCATCACTTACTTTTCTATCAGTCAAGGTTTCGATCTGGCTAAGAATATGCGTGTTCATATTTTCAGTAAAACGCTTCTCCATTCTACCATAACGAACATGGCTTAAATTTTTCAACCACTCAAAATAAGATACTGTTACACCACCAGCATTCAGATACATATCTGGCACAACCAAAATTCCTTTTGCTGCCATTACTTCATCCGCTTCTGGAGTCAATGGACCATTTGCAGCTTCACCAATTATTTTGGCTTTTATTTTATCGGCATTTGAACCATTGATTACATTTTCTAAAGCAGCTGGTATTAAAATATCACATGCCAATTCTAATGCATCACTGCTCTTAGCCAAATTAGTAGATCCAGGAAAATGTAAGATAGAACCAGTGGCTTTTTTATGCTGAAACAATTCTTCTTCATTCAAACCATTTTCATTGTAAACAGCCCCATCATGTTCTGAAATACAAATTACTATAGAACCATTTTCTCTGAAAAATTTTGCACTATGATATCCTACATTACCTAAACCTTGAACAACAACAGTTTTGCCTTCAACTCCAACAGTAAGACCTAATTTCTGCATAACTTCCGGCATATTACACACTTCACGGATTCCAAAGAAAACCCCTAAACCAGTAGCTTCTTTTCTACCTCTAACTCCACCTTGAGTAATTGGCTTTCCGGTTACGCAACCTGCTGCATCAATATCCCCTGGCTTTAAAGATGCATAGGTATCTACTATCCAAGCCATTTCTCTTTCCCCAGTTCCATAATCTGGAGCAGGAACATCAATACCAGGTCCAATAAAATTTTTCTTCACCAGTTCACTGGTATATCTACGAGTAATTTTTTCTAACTCATAAACACTATATTTTTTGGGATTAATTTTAATTCCTCCCTTACCTCCTCCAAATGGCACATTTACAATGGCACATTTATACGTCATTAATGAGGCAAGTGCCATCACTTCATCTTGATTCACTTCATCACTAAAACGAATTCCACCTTTACAAGGAGATTTGTGTTGTGAATGCTGTACTCGGTAAGCTTCAATTACTTCTATTCTACCGTCGTCCATTTTTACTGGGAAACGCATGCTGTAAATACTATTACATGCTTTAATTTGTTCAAGCAATCCTTTTTCCCAAGTGGTAAATTTAGACGCTTTATCAAAGCTTTTTTCAACACTTTGAAAAAAACTGTAGGCTTGTTGATTTGACATTTGGCAATCGATTTATAGGTTTATTACAATCAATAAAAATGAATACTATTTGCGATTTTCTCTTTTTTCGAGACCTGTTATTTTACGATCAATACTCAATAAATAAATAAACAATCCAACCATAATAATTACTACAACACTCATTACAACCAAGATTTTTCCATTGCTTCTCATGATGCCAACATCCGGAGTAGATTGTGCTTGTATCATACTAGACAAAAAAAGAGCTACTGCTAAAAAAATATACTTTTTAATCTGTTTCATAATTCATTTTTTGTGCTAATAATGTATACCTGATTTTTATTGTGCTGATCCATACACCTAACAATGTCCATCCAATTACAGCAGGATAAAATACGGTTCGCATGTGCATATCCATGTCTTTTCCGTTAATTCCTGGATTACCATCACTCCCTTCACCACCAGGATGTAAAGATTCTGTTAAGCGAGGCAAAATCCATAATGTAGGAAACAACATAAAAAAAGCAAAAATATTATATACGGCTCCTATCCTCGCCTTTTTTTCATCGTCATTCATACTACCCCTTAGAACAAAATAAGCCAAGTAAATCAAAATAGCAATAGCAGCACCATTCTGCTTCGGGTCACCTGACCATGGACTTCCCCATTGATAGTTAGCCCAGAAAGCCCCGGTAACCAATCCAAGAATTCCAAATATTATACCAGTATTTGCAAATGCTACCGAATAAGCATCATTCTTTAATGTTGGATTTTTTAAATAGCGAATGGCATAAATAACCGATACCAATAAAAGGATCATCATTCCAAACCACATAGGAACATGAAAGAAAAAATTTCGGATTGTTTCTTGCATTCGATCATCTAGTTTAGGCACTTTAACAAAGAAGCCATAAACACAAGTATAAAGTAATAAACAGAAACACAATATTTTCCACCAAGCGGCTCGAATCATAACTATTTTTTTGCAGGATAAACTGCTGAATCAGGTGCCGCAAAATTAGGTGAAAGCATATCAATAAACCGAATCAATGTGTAAAATATACGTGTATCTTTTAATACAATTAAAAATGTGGAGATTATGTACAAAATCAAATAGTCAATTGAAATGGCCATTATTTGCCATTTTTACATTGATAATGAATTAGTTAGATACAATTAGTAAGACTTGGCGCATTGATTTCAATTTTGTACCTTTGCAGCCTTTCAAAATATTCATGCCGTAACATGAAGTTATTGTTCCTCGATTTCTTAAGGAGCCAAACTGATTGTGGCTATCATCTTAAATTAGATTAGTTACATGAAATTATCACAGTTCAAATTCGACCTTCCATTAAACCTTATTGCACAGAACCCCACCAAGAGAAGAGAAGACAGCCGATTAATGGTTGTGGATCGTAAAAGTGGGCACATGGAGAATCGTAATTTTAAAGACATTTTAGATTATTACGATGACAAAGATGTTTTTGTAGTGAACAATACAAAAGTGTTCCCTGCAAGAATGTATGGCAGAAAAGAAAAAACAGGTGCGAAAATTGAAGTTTTCTTATTAAGAGAACTCAATAAACCAAACCGTTTATGGGATGTAATTGTTGATCCCGCAAGAAAAATTAGAGTTGGGAACAAATTGTACTTTGGAGACAATGAAGAATTGGTTGCAGAAGTAATTGACAATACAACCAGCAGAGGCAGAACCATTCGTTTTTTATGGAACGATGACGATGAAAGTTTTAAGAAAATGTTGGAATTTTTAGGAGAAACACCTTTGCCAAAATACATCAAGCGTAAACCAGACGAGGAAGATAAAGAGAGATACCAAACTGTTTATGCCAAACACGAAGGAGCTGTTGCAGCTCCAACAGCAGGTTTGCATTTCAGCAAGGAATTGATCAAGCGTTGCGAAATTCAAGGTATTCGATTTGCAGAAGTTACATTACATACTGGACTTGGAACATTTAGACCGATTGAAGTAGAAGATCTAAGCAAACATAAAATGGATGCAGAGTACTATGCAATTGACGAACAAGCCTGCGCTATCGTAAACAAAGCCAAAGAAAATGGTAAAAGAATCTGCTCAATTGGCACAACAACTATGCGTGCAATGGAAAGTAGTTTTACTGCTCAAAAATTATTAAAACCAAGTGAAGGATGGACCAATCATTTTATTCATCCACCATATAAGTTTAATGTTGCTGATAGCTTAGTAAC
>REAV01000184.1 GCA_004294465.1 Sphingobacteriia bacterium
TAGATCAAACCGTTGGGATCGTTGATCCAATTTCTTTGTGTAGAGAAATGAAACTGTGGGCGATATCTTTCCTGATAAAAATTAGGTTGCGCATTTGCCGCAACAGCTATACATATCAGCATCAGTAAAACCAATTTTTTCATATGGCGTAAGTTAATAGGGATACGTAAATTTAGTGAATAATGTTGCTCTATCGCATCATTTCTAACTCTTTCTGTAATCGAAACATTTCATCCCTTAATCTGGCGGCTTCAATAAAATCCAGATCTCTTGCGGCTTTCTCCATTTCCTTTTTAGTTCGCTTTATAGCTGATTCAACCTGCGGTATGGTAGTATAACTAATTTGTTCTTCTGCTGATTTGGTTTCAACCAAGGATTGATCTTGTTGCATGGCATAAGGATTCGATGGGTCGTATCCCTTTATATCCAACACCGAGGTTTGTGCAAAAACCTGTTCTTTACTTTTAATGATAGTTGTTGGTGTAATATTATTAGCCAGATTATAAGCAATTTGCTTTTCTCTGCGACGGGAGGTTTCGTCGATGGTGCGCTGCATGCTTTCCGTCATTTTATCGGCATAAAAAATAACCAATCCGTTTACATTACGAGCTGCTCTTCCAGCTGTTTGAGTAAGAGACCTTTCATTTCTCAAAAATCCTTCCTTATCTGCATCTAAAATAGCTACCAAAGAAACTTCAGGTAAATCCAACCCTTCCCTCAATAAATTCACACCAACCAATACATCGATTACACCCAACCTAAGGTCGCGCAAGATCTCAACACGCTCTAATGTGTCTACGTCGCTGTGTATATATTTAGATTTGATATTAATCCTACCTAAATATTTATCCATCTCTTCTGCCATGCGCTTGGTTAATGTAGTAACCAAAACGCGATCCCCTTTTTTAACGCGCTCATCAATAGCATCTAATAAATCATCTATCTGATTAACACTTGGTCTTATTTCTATTGGTGGATCTAGCAAACCCGTAGGTCGAACCACTTGCTCTACAACCACGCCTCCGGTTTTCTCTAATTCATATTCTCCAGGTGTAGCACTTACAAAAATGGTCTGACCGGTTAAACTTTCGAATTCATTAAAATTCAATGGACGATTGTCCATGGCACTCGGCAACCTGAATCCGTAATCTACTAATACCAGTTTTCTACTTCTATCGCCCCCATACATTCCTGCAATCTGTGGTATGGTTTGATGGCTTTCATCAATCACGCATAAAAAATCTTTCGGAAAATAATCGAGTAAACAGAATGGTCTGGTGCCCGGTTTTCTTCGATCAAAAAATCGAGAATAATTTTCTATTCCGTTGCAATAGCCCAATTCTCTGATCATTTCCAAATCGTATTCCACCCTTTCTTTTAAACGAGAGGCTTCAATGAATTTTCCTGATGCTTTGAAGTATTCTACTTGTTGCATCATTTCGTCCTGAATCTCATGCATCACTTCTACAATCATATCCTTAGGGGCCAAGTATAAATTAGCTGGAAAGATAGCGGCAGTTTCCATCAGGCCAATACGTTTACTGGTGGCCGTTTCTATACTTTCTATTTCTTCAATCTCGTCTCCAAAAAAACTGATTCGATAACCAAAATCTACATAAGGCAAATTAATATCTACAGTATCACCTTTTACCCTAAATGTTCCTCTGTTAAAATCTCCTTGAGATCGATTGTACAAAGAGTTGACCAATGCATGTAAAAAACCTTGTCGAGAAATGGTCTGTCCTTTTTGAATGCGGATAATTCCATTTTCGTATTCAGTTGGATTACCCATACCATAAATACAGCTCACACTTGCCACCACAATAATATCTCTTCTTCCGCTCAATAATTGTGAAGTTGCTTGTAAGCGAAGTTTATCCAGCTCTTCGTTTATGCTTAAATCTTTTTCTATATACACACCACTCACCGGCATGTATGCTTCTGGTTGATAGTAATCGTAATAACTTACAAAATACCCTACCGCGTTTTCTGGAAAGAATTGTTTGAACTCTCCATATAGTTGTGCCACCAATGTTTTATTGTGTGTTAACACTAACGTGGGGCGTTGTACTTGTTGAATTAAATTGGCAATCGTAAACGTTTTACCGCTTCCTGTTACACCTAATAAGGTTTGATACTGTTCTCCTTCGTTTACACCATCTACTAAATCCTGAATGGCTTTTGGTTGATCCCCTGCGGGTTGATAAGAAGTAACAAGTTTAAAAGGCATACAACAAAATTACTTCCTTTTTATAGAGAAGATGGTGATCGGTGGATCGAAATATTGATTTCTTTCTTTCTGCTCATGAATTTTTCGAATGATATTCATTCCATTGATCACTTTTCCAAATGCAGAATAGCCCTGTCTATCAGGAACATTCTCTCCACCAAAATCTAAACCAGGTTCGTCGTCCATACAGATAAAAAATTCTGTTCCTGCTGTTCCGGGCTCTCCTCTTGCAATAGAGATCACTCCGGTCTGGTGTTTTATGCCTGTTTGTTTGGTAGACTCATGCGGAATTCCTTTAACGCGTGAAGCCAGTGCATAATTTGTTTTCCAGATACCTCCTTGTATCAACAAAGATTTGGGTGCGTTGGAAGGTTGATTATACATATGCATTACCCGATAAAAATTTGCTTTCTTATACCAACCCGAATCTACATATTGTAAAAAGGCTTTTGTTGTAATAGGTGCTTTGTCTTCAAACAATAAGAGCTCTACATCGCCATAGGCGGTTTCAATAATTACACGAGGATTACCTGTTGCTTTTTCTTTGCAAGCATTCAAAAAAATTAAACAAGCAATACAAATTGATATAAGACGCATGGACAAGTGAAATTATGGGATAATTTCAAGTAAAAAAATCTGTGTTTTTTCTAATTCACTAAAATTATTATCAACAACTAAAATAATGGATTGATGTCCGTTTGGTAAAATTGGGCCCAAAGTGATTCCTTCTACATTATCAATAAAATCAGGCATATCATCCAAATTCAACAATAATTTTTTTGTCATAGGAACAAAAGAATTGTTAAGGGCCAAGGATGGTATATCTTTTACATCAGTAGCGCCTCTTGCATCGGCTAAAAACAATTTGATCGTACATTTTTGCCTTCCGGTCGAATAGGCTCGTTCAATTACAATGAATTTGAAATTACCAATATTTAAAATTTCTGAAATACCGTTTACCTTAAATCCATTCAGCGGGTTGGCAGGATAATCAATTACCTCAGGTTTATAAGCATACTGTTCCGTGCTTCTTTTGGTGTCTACATCAAATCTAAAAAAACGCAACCAGGTGTTTTGAGAAAAGGTTTCAACACGAGGGCCATCTTCTAATAATGGCTCTTCTACAATTACAAATAATTTTTTATACAACTCTCCATAGCTCATTCCTTCGAATACTCCATTGGTTCTCGGTCCTCTTGCATTGGCGCTCATGAATAAATTATTGGGAAGCGAAAATGTATCAATCCATTTTCCGGTTTTGTCCATGATATTGATAGAGGGATTCACTAGGACCGTGTCTTTATCAGCAACTCTTCTCTCTCCTTCGCTTGTCCAAACAAAGTTTTTAGTGATAGGATTGTATCGAATCGATTCTGGGTCTGTAGCACTTTTTGCGTCTTTATAATAATCGGGAAAAACATTGCCATTGGGTTGTTTAAGGTATTGTACATCTGTCCAAATAACAGAATCAATTTTAGTGTCTTTCAATTTGATTTTAGCTGTATAAAAGCGAGCAGGGTTTATGTTAGATCGATCATCGCAAATAATATAATATTCATCTGCTTCTTTATTATAATCTATACCTGAAAGACCTCCTACTGTGGTTTCTTTATACTGTAAATTATGCGGCACTTCAAAAATATCCAATACTTTTAAACTACTGATTTTATCGATGATTCTTTCATTGGAAGCGCTTTTCTGTGTTGGCTTACAAGACAATACTAATAATACACCTAAAAATAGGTAAACGGTCTTTTTCAAAATAATAGGGGGGATTATTGAGCTACAAATATATGAAAATTATTTAAATTTTGGTGGATGCATTTCATCCCAACCCGTTGCTAATTGATATGCTTTTGCAGCCAATAAAATATTTGCTTCGTCATATAAATTTCCAATAAAACTTATACTGAATGGAGCATTCGTTCTTTTATCAAAACCAGTTGGAACACATACCACTGGTTGTCCTGTTAAATTGGTAATAGCAGATTGATTGCCGCTTCCTCTTGTTGGACAAATTAAAACATCTACTTTTTGCATTGCTTCGTTCACTTTTTGCATCAATAGATACCGATGTCTATTTGCGTTTACATATTCTACCGCAGGCATTAAGCGAGAAACCCTAAAACTATTAGGCCAATCAAAAATGCTTTGTCTTGTCATTTCATCATCCACATTGTTTCTCGTGAATTCATCAAAGGCAGCGGCTGACTCTGCACTAATTACCGCATCCATGATATTGAATTTGTATGCCGTGTCTGGAAATACAATGGGTATTAATTCAACACCCATTTGCTTAAATGTTTCTAATACCTTCCATTCCGATCTTGATGTATCTCTGATAAAATCAAAATAATTTTTAGCATAACCGATGCGCAATTTTTTGATGTCGGCAGAAGGTTGATAATTAAATGGCTTAGAAACCGCTGATGCATCCAATCCATCTGTGCCATGTATATAACTAAACACTACAGCGGCGTCCTCAGCTGATCGGCAAATTGGCCCTACTTTATCTAAACTCCAACTCAAGGCCATTGCTCCTGATCTACTGATCCTTCCAAATGTAGGACGCAAGCCAGTTGCACCACAAGTAGAAGCTGGAGAAATAATTGATCCCCATGTTTCTGTACCAATTGCAAATGGAACCAAACCTGCAACAGTTGCCGATGCTGATCCTGCAGATGATCCAGAAGAACCAAATTGTGTGTTCCATGGATTCTTGGTTCTTCCTCCATACCAATAATCTCCCATTGCCAAAGCACCCAATGTAAACTTTGCTACCAATACCGCTCCTGCTTCTCTAAGACGAGTATATACATATGCGTCCTCTTCTATCACCTGATTTTTATACGGCGCTGCGCCCCAGGTTGTTTTTGTTCCTTTCACTGAAAACAAATCTTTTAAACCAAATGGGATTCCATGCAAAAGGCCTTTGTATTTTCCTGCAGCAATTTCAGCGTCTGCTTCTGCTGCTTGTTGAAGAGCGGTTGCTTCTGTTATCGATATTACACATTGAAGGCTGTCGCCATATTTTTTTATTCGATCAATAAAAAATTGGGTGAGTATTACCGAACTTATTTTTTTTGATTGAATCAATGACGCCAATTCTTCTATTGAATAAAAAGCCAAATCATTCCTATCCGTTGGCATATTTACCTTAGGTATTTTCCATTTTATTTTTTCCTGTTTGTTAGGGAAAATCATTCCAGGCAATGCGGGATTTTGGGCCAAACTCATTTGAACTCCATTGGCCAATTGTTGACGGTGCATTGCTTTAAACAATAAGAGATTCTCTTTTACCCCATCATACATGGTATCAACTTCCTTATCGGAAAATTGTAGATCCATTAATCTAGCTGCTGCAGGTATGTCTTTTTTTGTGATGGTGTCTTGTGCGTATACTGAAGAAAAAAGCAATATGCCAATTGCAAAGCCGGATAGTTTCATTCTATTGATTTTATTTATTCGTCGATTCCTTTAAAAGTATTTCCTAATCGAAGATCTCCTGTTTCGAAACCTTTTTTAAACCAGTACATTCTTTGTTTGGAAGTTCCGTGTGTAAATGCGTCTGGGACTACTCTTCCAGCACTTTCTTTTTGCAATCGATCATCTCCAATAGCGTTAGCTGCGGTTAATGCAGATTCCAAATCTCCTGGGTCTAAAATTCGATGTAATTTATTGGCATGATATGCCCACACACCAGCTAAAAAATCTGCTTGTAATTCTAATTTAACGGAAAGTTTATTGTATTCTACCTCACTTGTTTTTGCCCTCATTTGTTGAACACTTTGAGAAGTGCCATTCAGTTCTTGAATATGATGCCCCACTTCATGTGCAATCACATAGGCCATGGCAAATTCTCCGGGAGCATGAAAACGTTCATCCAATTCTCTAAAAAAAGATAGGTCAATATAAACTTTGTGATCGGGTGGACAATAAAAAGGGCCAGTGGCTGCACTTGCAAAACCACATCCGGATTCTGTTTGATTGCTGAACAATACTAGTTTTGGTTTTTCATACTGCTGGCCATCCGCTCTATATATAGAATCCCAAACATCTTCGGTATATGCCAAAACAACTTTGGTAAAAGAAGCCAGTTTTTCTTCTTCGGGTGATCTACTGGAACTTGATTGAGTTGGTTGTGTAGTTACCACTTGATTAACCACATCTGATGGGTTGCCACCCAATAACACATAAATAATGGCAATTACAATGGTACCTATTCCACCCCCAATAGCCAAACCGCCCCCACCGCCTCTTCTATCTTCTACATTATTGCTTTCTCTGTTTCCTAACCAACGCATAGTTTACAATTTTCAGCGCCAACAAGTTAGCAAAATAGCTCATTCAATAAAAAGATAATTCTTCATTTCGCCCATCTGGAAGCAGAAATTGCCCCAGCAATATGAAGTATTGCACTAAATAATAATATCAAGAAAGAGCCGGATATTGCCCATAAAATAGCATGTACAATCAATAAATACATTGGATAAATAAGAAACAATGATCCAAAAAGCACAGAATCATAAAAAACCGTACCCTTGGTTTTTTCTTTTATCGGCCTATTCAGCAAAAAATACAGTGGGTAGTTCAACCACTTTCCGGTAAACGCGAATATTGATAAAAAAATTGGGCTTGCCTTTTTATAGCTTACCGGAACATGAATCATTGATTTCAATATTGGGTAAAGCTGCTCATTAAACCAATTTAGATTTTTAGCTTCTTCTACAAAAGGAAAAAGGGCAGAAGCTAGAATCGGTTGAGCTGCTTCAACCTGTACATTTTTCCCAAAATGGGTAAATGAATCATACGCGATTGAAACCGGCATGACCAATAAAGGGTTAGGGGTATCAGCATAAAGTGCAATTCTGGCAGCACCTTTTTTAAATGGTTGCAATTGATGACTGTTTATACAAATGCCTTCTATAA
The DNA here is from genome assembly GCA_004294465.1 of Sphingobacteriia bacterium. Classification (GTDB taxonomy): domain Bacteria; phylum Bacteroidota; class Bacteroidia; order Chitinophagales; family Chitinophagaceae; genus Sediminibacterium. The sequence continues at coordinate 7,160 of REAV01000184.1, forward strand.
AAATCAAGACTATTCCACCATTGTTCAAAATACGCCTTGACTCTGTAAATGCATATTCATTTAAATGAAGGTTTTCTTTGCCCTCACTCAATCTGTAGATTGGGATCATTTTGAGCATTTTGAGTAAAAAACGGTGCTTTTTATCCCGAAAAGCGTCTCCACGGGCTAAAAAATGGACATTTTCACGAAAAATGGACCCAATGATGATCGCGTCTAAAAATGAATTGGGGTGATTGGCAACAACTAATAAAGGTCCTTTTTGGGAGAATTGGGGTCGATTGAGAACGGCTATTTTCTTACAGAAAATAAACAATGCAGCTCGAATCAATAATTTAAATACCTTAAATATCAATAATTGGGTTTTGCAGTAATTTAAACAGAAATCTAGAAAAAAGCGGTGTTTTATTGTTTTTATTTAGTTATTTTCTATTTAATAGTAAGAAAATAACTAAAAATTCGTGTTTTTATGGAATCCTTACCGTTACAAAGAAACTAGCCCCTAATCCCAATCCCATGTTTTTACCATATAAAGTATAGAACCCTTGTATCGATGGTGTAATGGTTCTTGTAATTCTTTGGGTAAGGCTCAGGCTGATTGTTCCGCCATCAAAATTCTTGTTGATAGAAATGTTTTGACTAAAATCAGTATTGGCACTTCTAGAAATCTGATGAGCAAAGCTGCCGGTTAATGTAGTATAATTGGTGAGCATTTTACTCAATGTAAACGCTCCTCTGTATTGATTGGGGCCTTCTGAAGCATCTAAAAAACGGGTATAGGTAAATTCAAGTGTGGCATAAGCTTGTTTAAATGGAGAAAATGCATATGCGGCTCCTAATTGTACTCCAGTTGAAGCATAGCCTAAATAAGGGGTTTTTAGGGTATCATTTTGGTAAAGAGGCAAAATTACCCCAGTTTTTATGGTAAAAGATTTGGTCAATGATTCAGATGGGAAATGAAAAGAAAGTCCAAGGTTTGCGTCTCCCAATCCACTATTGGTTTGTTTTACACCACTCGTTGTGATTGATTGTACTACAAATGGTACACTTACATTTAAATCTACTTTTCTTCCAATTCCAGCCATAAAAGTTAAACCATAGGAGGTTGAATTGAAAAAATCTCCTGTTGGATACTTGATCAATTTGGCTTTTTCATCAAAGTATTTATTGGAATAGAAATAATTATAGGTCCCAATTAAAGCAACTCTTCCTTTGCCCATAGGGAAATCTGCATAACAATGTAGCACACTTAAAAGCAATGTGCCCAAACAAACCATATATAGAAAGTACTTACGCATGGGCTATCTTGATTTTTTTCTAAGTGTTTTTTCACTGAACCAAGTAGAGATTGCTACATTGTGTGAGGTTGGCACTTCATGACCGAGATTGGGGAAAATATATAAATCGCTTTTTGCTTTTACTTCAGGGTTTAATTTATTGTATGCAGCTATTGCACTTCCTGGTGGAATAAATTCATCCAATAAGCCAACAGCATATAAAATCGGGCATTGTACCCTAGGCATGAAATTCATTAAGTCGAAATAATTCAGGGTTTCTATTGCTTCTGATTGTGAAAGTGTTTTTTCTTTCTTTATATACTCATCAATTGAATTGATCGGGAATTTTAATTCTCTTTTAGATTGTCCGATGGTCAGGCTATTGGTCCAATCGGCAAAAACCGGATTACTAGCTACAGCCGATCCAATACGATCTGGCGTTAAAGCCGCTGTTATAATTCCCAAAGTAGCTCCCTGACTTCCTCCAAATGCAACAATTCTTCCTAGGTCCATTCCCATATCTGCATGAGAAAAAATAAAATCTACTGCGCGCACACAATCGGTATAGATGCCCCTATATACATATTTATCTTTGTCTTCAATATTGATTACAATCTGTTCCTTTTTATCGGGATTGATTAGATCGATACTGGCTTTCTCTAAGCCCCTAACATTTACTGCAAATGAAATAAAATCTCCAAATTTCATGGGCAGCACATCTCTTCTATAACCTCCATAACCAATTAAAACAGGATACTTACCAGGCAGTTTCGGAACAGTGAGGTATCCAAAAAATGGCACGTTTCCAATACCCATCATGTCTACTCGGTATACATTGTGGTACCTTGAGCTAAAACCCTCGTCTTTGGTAATTTTATATTGAGGATCGGTTGCTGCTAATTCAGCCAAAGCTCCTTTCCAGTATTCATCAAATTGAGGAGGAAAATGGAAGGGTTGATTAATCTTATTGATGTCATAGCCAAAAGCGTGTTCGCTCGTGTCATCGTAGGTGGTGGTATTTACCGCAACCCTTAAATTATAAATGCCAGGTGTTTTAACAGCCGGTAAAACCATTGTAAAATGTTTTACTCCTCGCTTTCCAAGTTTAAGCTTTACTTCTTTATTATTCACCACTTTGCCGTCCTCGGTTACAATAATCATATTGAGGGTTCCTTCTTGTTTGGACTTGTATTTATTGGTGATCGTTACACTGTATTTAATAGATTCTTTATCAAAAAACAAACCGTCGGCGTGCGCCGGTTTTACTTTTGTAATTATCTCGCCCTCTTCTTCTTCGGACTCTTCTTCAACAGGCTCAGGTGCTTCACTCATTTTTTCCGGAGCTAGTACCGCTGTATTGCTGGGTGCGTCTTTATTGATATTATCTGTTGCCCATGCTGTATTGTATGGGTTGATTTCTCCTTTTCTGTCTTTTTGTTTTCTTGGTGGTCCCTTATAGGATAATTCACCATTAAAGTTTTCTGTATAATCGGTTAATGCTAATGTTGCATTGATTGTATAATCACCTTCTATGTCTAATGGAATTTCAAATGAAGAGGATAATTTTTTCTTTGCATTTACTTTTACATCCATTGAGTTGGTAACTACCTGATCTCCTTTCCCGTTGGTGATAGTATATACCAATGTTCCTTCCTGATCTGCTTTTAAATTATTGGTAAGCGAGATTTTATATTTGATGGGAAATTTAGCGCTAAATCTAGCCCTGGAATTATTGGGCGCAAATTTAACCGCAACGTCTGGGGTTTGTTTTTTGCGTTGAAAGGCTTTGCCATCCGTAGTGCTCAGTACAAAGACCAGCACCAACAGTACTTGCGTGATTTTTTTTATTTTAAATTCAATTGCCATTATACTTTTTTCGTTTCCAAAAAACTAGACTTCCTAATATATAAGTTTAACGGCTCTTCAACATACTTGTATAATATAATCGACACCACCGTTAAAAAACTAAACAAAAACGTAAGAAGCATTATCGGCTCGATCACGTCTTGATGTTCTGTTATCCAATATAACTCCCTAGCATCCAACCATTCAAAAAACCAGGTATTAATTGTATCAATATGGGTAATAGCAAAATTGGCAATAAAGCCAAGGTGGATTAAATAAAAAATATACGAACTCCTGCCATTCAACTGACCAAAAGGTGTTGAAAGCAGAAATCTAATTACGGACTTTTCTTTAATTAAACCATAAAAGAAAGATGCAATAGCAAAAGGTAGAATGATGTTATTGGTAAAAATACCAACGGGTTGGTATAGTCCAAATTGCACTTCTGCGGTGAGTGGTTGATTAACCATAATAACAGTTGTACCCGCAATTCCCAGGATTCCTAAATAAGTATAGAAAGGAATTTTACTGATGGTATCATCGCTTTTCCTAATGATTAAAGCAAGAACCATACCTACAAAAAACTCTACACATCTTCCAAAAAAAGTAGAGATAAACATGAATTTAAAATTTCCGAAAAATCCATAGAAGTCTACATTCCTAAAAATTAGAACAAGTAAAACACCTGCGCCCATTATTAATAGTGGTAAATAAATTAACCACTTCTTGGTTCTTTGTATCAACAAGAAAAAAAATGGTGCTGAAAAATAAAAACATTCTTCAACCGTCAGTGACCAACCTTGTCCTATTCCCGTAAATTTTATATCATCAAAGAAGCCGCGAATAAAAGTGATGTTCAATAAAAAAACAGTGAAGTGAGATGATAGATTGTTATAGATCGAATTATCGTTGATCATCCAAGCAACCAAGAATGTTGCAACTGTCAAAATCAAGTATATCGGGTATACGCGGGCAATTCTATTCTTGATATACTTGCGCATCCAATGCTTGTTCACTTCTACATTATCATAATAACGAAGGCAAATTAAAAATCCGCTCAACACAAAAAACATGGGAAGCGGAAAATGGAATTCATTGAAAATTCTAAATAAAAGAGGGTGGAAACTGGTTTGATTATAATGGTCTAAAAAAATTAAAAATGCTGCTAAGCCTCTCACACCGGTTAGTGCAGGTATATATTCTTTTGACTTCATGTTTATGCTGTTTGTTCACTTATAGTTTTGCAACCAGTGATATAGAACCGCCGCCTCCTTTACCTGTATTTTTTCCAGTGATATCAGAAAAAATATTAAAAAAGATTTGATAGTTCTGGTTGATTTTTCTACCATATCCCGCAGTTAATCTGAAATAAGAAAATGATCTGTTCAAATTCAAATTATCAGGATTAAATACAGTTGAAGAACTGGTAGACTTCACTGTGTTGATTGAAAAGGTAAGCTTATTATAATCATCTAATGGAATTCCAAACAATGCGTCCAGAAAAACCTGCGTTGGTCCTTCGGGGCTAAAATATTGTCTTACCCCTCCAACTACATCATAATAAGTATTTTTTAACCTTTCTCTATTGGTACCAGAAAAAGCCATTTTTACTTCGGCGCCAACTTGCTGAAATCCGGTATAAGGAAGTTTTGCAGGATCATTAGAATAAAGAGGCAAAATTAATGACCCCGTAACTGTTAAAAATTTATAATAATCAAAGCTATTGAGTAAGTACTGTAAACCAATATTCGCATCTCCTAAACTTGC
>REAV01000062.1 GCA_004294465.1 Sphingobacteriia bacterium
AACTAGCATAGCAATAAAACCCAAACAAGGTGTTATACACCCATTTTAAGTAGGTTAATAAACGGCAAAAAAAAAGTAGCAATGCAATTGATTTAATGCTATTTTAATTTAAATTCGTACTAGATAATTACCCCCGGCTCTTATACTTATACTGTATGAAAAAAATTGTATTAGTAGATGATCACGTTTTATTAAGAAACGGGTTATCGGGTATTATTGGTGGTTTTCCAGACTACACTATTTTGTTTGAAGCAGATAATGGAAAAGATTTCATTCGTCAATTAGACGCTGCTAATTTACCCGATTTAGTTTTATTAGATGTATCCATGCCAGAAATGAATGGTTATGAAACAGCCAATTGGTTATTAAATAATTACCCAAATATCAATATTTTGGTATTGAGCATGTTCAATGATGAACGATCCATTATCAAAATGCTTCAATATGGAGCGAAAGGCTATATTTTAAAAGATATCAAGCCTGTAGAATTAAAACAGGCATTGGATACTGTTTATGAAAGCAAGATGTACTTTAATGAATTATTGTATGGCAATTTAGTGCACAACATTAAAAACGGTGTATGTGAACCAGCAGACCATTATCAAAAATTAATCAGTTTACCTGAAAGGGAAAAAGAGTTCTTAAAATGGGTTTGCACCGAAAAAACATTAAAGGAAATTGCTGCAGAAATGTGTTTAAGTCCAAGAACGATTGATGGTTACAGAGATAATTTATTTGAGAAATTAAATGTAACCAGCCGTGTTGGATTGGTGCTTTTTGCATTAAGAACGGAAGTGGTAAAACTATGATTTGATTTCCCAAACCTCTCTACCGCGCAATAACTTATCCAAATTCCCTTTGCCTTTTGTAGCTATGGTTTCTTCAATCTGCATGGCCATAACATCTTCATAGCAAGGGCGATCAGTTTCAAAAAACACACCAAATGGTCTTGGGAAATGTCCGCCTTCTTTATTCGGGTTATCGAACATTCTTGTTAATACCTGGGCTTTATAAAAATCACGCTCATCGTGTATCCATAAATCATCGGTACTTGCTCCTTCGCCTAATTCAACAACAACAGGCTTAAATCCATCTAATTTAATTCCTTTGTTTTGAGTGGCGCCAAAAATCATTGGTTTACCATGTTCTAAGAACAATGTTTCCTCTGCTTTGGTAGATTTTTCTGTAAATATTTCGAAAGCACCATCATTAAAGATGTTGCAATTCTGATAAATTTCTAAGAATGAAGATCCTTTGTGTCCATTAGCACGGGTAAGCATGTATTGCAAATGTTTAGGGTCGCGATCCATTGACCGTCCAATGAATGTTGCATCTGCTCCCATCGCCAATGCCAAAGGATTAAATGGATGATCGATACTTCCAAAAGGGGTACTCTTAGTTACTTTATGCTCTTCTGAAGTTGGAGAATATTGTCCTTTTGTTAAACCATAAATTTGGTTGTTGAACAATAAAATATTTACATCAAAATTTCTTCTTAATAAATGAATAGTGTGATTTCCACCTATACTTAATCCATCTCCATCACCAGTAACAATCCAAACACTCAATTCTGGGCGAGATGCTTTTAATCCACTGGCTACAGCTGTTGCACGTCCATGGATGCTATGCATGCCATAAGTATTCATATAATAAGGGAAACGGCTGCTACATCCAATTCCACTGATGATCACTATATTTTCTCTAGGAACACCAATAGTAGGCATTACTTTTTGTACCTGTGCTAAAATGGAATAATCTCCACAACCAGGGCACCAACGAACTTCTTGGTCTGTTGCAAAATCTTTGGATGTTAAAACCGGGCTAGCAATTGTTTCTGTACTCATATAAATGGATTGTTCTACAAGGCAATAAAGTTACATATTCGGAGGGAAAAAATACCAATTTTTCAATTTTGGCCACCAATAACCTGATAACTCAATAATTGAATAACTATTTACTGCGCAGCATTAAGCTCCTCCCAATATTCTGCAGCCCTTCTGGTATGCGGAATTACAATGGTTCCACCTACAATATTGGCCACTGCAAATACTTCATACATTTCTTCTGTATTCACCCCCAATTCATGGCTTTTACCTAAGTGGTATTTGATACAATCGTCGCAGCGCAATACCATACTTGCCACCAAACCTAGCAATTCCTTTGTTTTTTTATCCAGCGCACCCTCATCATAGGTATTGGTATCTAGATTCCACAATCTTTTCATCACTAAGTTATTCTTACTCAGAATTACTTCATTCATTCTTTCACGATAACTATTGAATTCATTCACTATTTCGCTCATAAAAATATTTTAGACAACAAAAATACAGTTGCTGCATAGAATTATTTGTATTTTGTAAGACTAAACTTGCAGATATGAAAAAATTGATCCTTTTGTTGTTTTTCCCGTTTTGGGCGATTGGTCAAAACAAATCTGATTTGATCAAAATCACCGATATGCTTCAAATCAAGCAAATGAGTGGCTTGAGTTTTAGCCCAGACGGAAGCAAAGCCGTTTTTGTGTTGAATAGTATTGAGCAAGAAGGTACTAGTAAATGGGAATTTAAATATATCAATCAATTATACTTAGTAGCAACCGATGGTTCAAGTGCCCCGAAAGCCTTGACCAGTAAGGAAAACGCGGGACAACCTTCATGGAGCCCCGATGGAAAACAATTGGCATTTGTTAGAACGGTTGATGGCAAACCACAAATTTTTTTATTGCCAGTTGATGGGGGTGATCCGATGCAATTAACCAAATTTAAATATGGTGCAAGTAACCCAAAATGGAGCCCAGATGGTAAAC
>REAV01000063.1 GCA_004294465.1 Sphingobacteriia bacterium
TTTTTTTAGTAATAGTTTTTTTATATCTTAAAGAGCGGAAAATAACCCTCCACTCTTTGCTTAGTCAATTAAAAAGGATAATTGCTATTTGAAAAAAATAACAAATTATCCTCTTACTGGTTGATTTTGAGCTGCCCCAATTGCTGTTTGTGCAAAATACCTTAACGAATCAGCTTGTGCTTGGTTCAGACCTTCAAGCACACCTTTCGCGTTGGTAATTGCAAGCATGTATCGCTTGAAAATGCTGTAATAGGACAATTCCGTGCGCAAATTGGAACCGGGCATTACAGCGGTTGCTGCATCAATTTTGGCGAGTTCAAGTTCACAAGAGTCTTTTAAGCCTGCAGAAAGATAGAAATCTGCCAATTGAATTTCTTTACGACCCCAATCTGCTAGGGAGAAATCAGCTACTTTGTATTTTAAGCTGAAATCGATAGATGTTGTTAGTGTTGACATAATAGTATTTTTATGAAGTGCAAATCTAGTTTTAAAGAATAAAATAACATAATTATTTAAAAATATAGTATATTATGCTATTTTAAGTATATTTGATAGTATAAATAAGCTGTTTTTTATGCCAAAGTCCACTCAAAAAGCCGAATCCACTATGCAAGTTTCCTTGGATGCCAAAGATTTGGCCATTCTTAAATTATTGCAATCGAACGCCAGGATACCAGTAAAAGAAATTGCCGAAAGAATACATTTGAGCACAACACCTGTACATGAGCGTATAAAGCGGATGGAAGAGTCTGGTGTAATTAAACAATATGCCACTTTATTAGATCATAATAAAGTGAAAAAAGGGCTGATGGTTATTTGTTATGTATCGCTTAAACAGCACGATAAAACTGCTGGCGGTAAATTTATTAACCGCATACACGAGCTAAACGAAGTAATTGAATGTTATAATATTTCAGGCGAATTTGATTTTATGCTAAAAGTAGTTGCAGAAAGTATGGACGCTTATTACGATTTTCATGTAAACAAACTAAGCCAGGCTGAAAATATTGGTCACGTACAATCAGTTTTCGTAATGGGAGTAATTAAACAAACCCATATACTGGTTCATTAAAGCTTTTCAATTAATTGCTTTTAGGTTCTTCGCCTTTTACAAACTGATAATCTCCCATTATTAAACGTAATTCTTTAGGATCATTGGGTGCAGGAGATGGTTGGAACTTTAAAACATATTTCTTCGTATCGTTAGTTGAAAAAAGCAATATTTGATCATTCTTAACCTGGTAAATTGTGTATTGAAGTTTCTCATCTAAGTCGTGAAATTGACAAGTTCCATCACTTGCGTTGAACTTCAAATTAATGCTTGCCGCACGAGGAACAAAATAATAACCAGCTAATTGTTTGAAGACAATAGAGTCTTTTTTAGTCATTGTATATTCATCCCATGGATCAAGCTCTCTGTCTTCAATAGTATCTATTGGCATTGCGTTATTCAACTGAACAGCAGTATCTACTTTGGTTACAACACTATCGTTGCCTTTTATTTCATTAGCAGAATTTGTATTTTGGCAAGCAAATAAAATTGAACAGAAAAAAATAGTGTAAATTGATTTCATCATTAAATATTTAGGCCCATTATATAGTCGTCCATGACATACCCATGTTCTAGTTCGAGTACATCTTCTCTCAATACAGTAAAGCCATGTTTTAAATAAAATTCTTTGGCAATATTAAGTTTATTTACTTGTAAAATAATTTGCTTCCCGTTTTCGGACTTCGCATGTTCAATAACTTTTTGCAACAATGCTTTTCCAGCACCTGTTTTTTGGGTGCTTGGTAACACATACAATTTATTGAGTTTAAAAATATTTTCACCTTCGTTGGAAACAGAAGCGAAAGCGATGGGCGTATCTGTTAAGTAAAATAAATAAAATTGATGCCCCTTTTCTATTTGCTTCTTTAACGAATCATCGGAATACATCAAGTTGAGCATGTAATCCAACTGATCTTTAGAAATAATATCTCCATATGCAATGGGCCAGGTTGTTTTGGCGATGCTTTGTATAATTGCTATATCGTTGAATGTTGCAGAACGAATCATAGATGGGTTGTTTATATGCTAAGGTATTTGTTTGATTGGTTCTTTTTTAGCGGGCAATATTTTTTTCATCAACCAATGAGAAGCAAATCCACTTGCAGTACCCACCAAAGCACCCATAAAAACATCAGAAGGGTAGTGTTGTCCTAAATACATTCTTGAATAAGCTACTCCGGTTGCCCAGGCAAAAGCAGGAACAGCAACATACCATTTTTTAGTTATGATAGTAAGTGATGTGGCTGTTGAAAAGGCAGTAGTGGTATGCCCCGAAGGAAAAGCATATCCATTGTCAATTTTATCTGGATATATATCCGCATAGGTTTGGTAGGGTCTAGGTCTTTGAACAATTCTTTTTAATAGTTGCGTAGTAGCTGTTGCTATTACTAAACTTCCCAATACTTCAAACGATTGTTTCTGTAATTGTTTGTTGTGGTTGATTAATGAAGTGGCAAACATGCCTAATGGCAATGCCACTGCAATCGGTTCTGCCGAAGCAGACAAGCCTTTCCAAAATTGATTGTCTGGATTAGAAGGGTTGATGTTTCTGACCATATCAACTTCCCATTGAGATTGAGCGGAAACTTTAAACGTGCATAAACTAATTAAAAATAGGAGAATGAGTTTATGCATATTAGGTATAGTTTATCGTTTTTTATATGTTGAGGTATTCACAATGTTTAAATTGTATCTCATATCTCATATCTCTTAATTCATATCTCATATCTCATATCTCGTGCAATTACTTCAGGCTTTGCATTGGCTACAAATTTTTCATTATCCAATTTTTTCATAACTGAGGCCAAGAAATTTTGTTCGTATGCCAGATCTTTCAATAAGCCTTCTTTAATGGCAACTGTATCCAATTCTCTTTCTGCTGCAATATAAAACTTGTCGTTCTCTATGTTTACAAGAATGGTATTGCTAATGGCTGTTTCAGTATAATTGATGGAAGAAGCATTGATTTGTTTCTTTAAAATCGACTCGATCGATTCATACGCCGAAGGGTTTTGCGTTTGAATAAATAATTCAATCAAATCTTTAGGCTTGATTTGATTTTTATTTCTAGCATCTCTCAATGCAGTAATTACCTGTTTTAAAATTTCACCCGACTGAAGTAAAGCATTATCTGGCTTTGCTATCTGTTGAAATTGTTTCACACAAAGATCGTCGGTTTGAACTTTGAGTAAATGGTAAATCTCTTCGGTAATAAAAGGCATGAAAGGATGAAGCATTTCCATTAATCTTTCAAAATAATTTACTGTTTTGTGATACACAACCGCATCTATTGGTTGTTCGAATCCGGGCTTAACCCATTCTAAATACCAACTACAGAAATCATCCCATATTAATGAATACAATGTTTTTAAAGCCTCGCTTAATTTGAATTGACTCAACAATTCATCCACTTCTTTTGCAGCTTGATTCAATCTATTTTCAAACCAATTAATGGCAAATCCTTCGGTCGCTGTTATTAAAGCATCAGCTGCAACAGTAAGTGAACTATCTGCTCTTGCTTCCCACATTTTTAAAAGCTTCAAGGCATTCCACAATTTATTATTGAAATTTCTTCCTTGTTCTAAAGCTGATTCGTCAAACAAAATATCATTTCCGGCTGGTGAAGCAATCATGATGCCGAAACGAACAGCATCTGCACCATAAACATCAATTAATCCAAGTAAGTCAGGCGAATTGCCTAAACTCTTACTCATTTTTCTACCTTGTTTGTCTCTTACGATCCCTGTAAAATATACGTCCTTAAATGGCTTCTCTTGTTTGTATTCATAACCTGCCATGATCATTCTGGCAACCCAAAAGAATATAATTTCAGGAGCAGTTACCAATGTATTTGTAGGGTAGTAGTAATTTACTTCTTTATTCCCAGGATCAGACAATCCCTTGAATACTTCAAAAGGCCAGAGCCAACTTGAGAACCAGGTATCCAGGCAATCATCATCTTGGCGAATATCTGCTAAGCTTAGTTGATCA
>REAV01000064.1 GCA_004294465.1 Sphingobacteriia bacterium
AATGAACTGTGTATAGCTGTTGTTAAGGATAATCCTTTGATAAAAAATATCTGATTAATGGTTACGCCAGTAAGTCCACATAACAAAAACCGAGGAATGTCTTTTTTTTCGATGCGTGTTTTGCCTGGTTTAAATAAAAAGAGTATCCAGAATAAAATAATGCTCACTGTTACCCTAACAAAATTCAGTGCAAAAGGATGAATAAAATTGGGTGTAATGAATTTTACAACCGCATAACTGCTACCAAAAATAAAATTGGCTCCAATTGCTGCAGCGTATGCTTTGTTCTTGATTTGCATGCTATACAAATGTATAAGTAGAATATTAAGATTCTACATTTTTAATCAAATTCGCTAAAATATTTTCATCGAATACCTTAAAAGATACTTTTTTAAAATCAAGTGATTGAGCTAGATCAAAAAGATGAACCAGGTCAATCTTCATCTGATTGGCAGACAACACTATTCCTTCTTTTGAAAGTTTATAAGACAGATATTCCTGCTCAGTTTGACCAGGTGTTGGCACAACGATCATTTTCTTTTTCAATATCAACAAATCCATTAAAGTAGAATAGCCGCTTCTACAAATAATAAATTCACTTTCCTGAATTAGTTTACTTAATTCAACTGCATTTAAGTGATTGTAAACGGTGATATGATCGGCAATAAAAGGAACTGATTTTTCCAATGGTTTACCTCTTACCAATAAAATAGACCCTTTTATTTTTTTGATCGATTCAACAACAATGTTTTCAAATACAGTTCTTTGAGGCTCAGGTCCTGAAAGCAGAATACAATAATCGAATTTTTGTGCTGTTTCAATCGGTATAAACCTGCTCAATAGATTAATATAATGGACTGCTATTTTAGGCATTTGAAGTGGATGAGATAATTCCCCAGCAATATTTACCGCTCCTTCCATATCTGGCACCCAACATTCAGTAAACCGATAGATATAGGAATAATTTATTTTCCTTAACAAATGTTCCAGCCATTTAAATGGTGCTTTTATGGTCAATTGGTGGGTTATAAATATGCAAGGAATTGCTTCATTATATAAACCATAGCGATTATCGGAAATGCTATTTGCTTCAACCATTGATTTTCAAATGCAATGGCTTGAAGTATTTTGGGTATTTGTGTACCTATTTTAAAGGCAAAGAATCGGGAATCAGCACTGTATTGAATTTGGTAACCCTTCAATGTCAAAAATGTCAATTTAGGAAAAGACTCCTTTAAAAGTGCAGCTTGTGCCCCATCTGAACCAATAATTACCTTATGTCCCAAACTAAGTAGATGAGTAATAATAGGAATGCAACGGGTAGCATGGCCAAGCCCCCAATCCAATGGAGCAACTAAAATTATATATTTTTTATCATTTTTCAATAGCTTCTCCATGTTCAAATCGGTACTAATTCCTTAATTTGTAGAACAAATATGAAACTCAAATTAAACCAAATTATTCTTTTGTTGTTACTTACTAGTACAATTGCAAGTTCTTGTGGAATTTTTAAAAAATCGAACAAAACAGCATTCTGTGCTTGTCCAAAACATTAGCTAACAAACAACTATGCCAAGAGATCTACTGGTTCTATCAACAAAGCATTTGATTTCTCAACAGGAAATTGATCGGCAAATAGAATTGTTGAACTTGGTATTGGTTCCTGTAGAAAATTGGGGTTGCTTTTGTATTGCCAATGAAATCATCGATATCAATCGCAGAAAAATAATTACTAAAGAGCATTTAGTACAAAAATTATTGAAAGACCATCCCAATAAACCATTCGTTTTTATTTGCAATAAAAATTAGCTCAATTGCCCCAATGCAGCTTCTAATTTTGCCAGCATAGCAGGTATTTCTTCTTTAATGCAAGTTCCCACACTCAATCTGTACCAACTATTATCGGCACTTGCGCCAAATGCAGAGAAAGGTACCACTGCAATTTTAGCTTCTCCTAAAATATAAGAAGTTACAGCTGATTGATTCTCCAATACTATACCACTAGCTATTTTTTTACCTACTAAATTCAATTGAATGGTTAGATAAATAGCAGCTTGCGGAGAAACAGCATCAACAGAATATCCTTTTGATTTTAATGCAACAATTCCTGCATAAATAGTTTGTAAGCGATATTCAATTTCCGATTTAAAATGAGTTAAGTATTGATCGATAGCAGCTTTCCTTGGAAGGTACTTAGCTACCGCTTTTTGTTCTGCCATAGGAGCCCATGCACCCAAATGACTCAATATGGCTTTCATTTTAGCAATTACATTTTCAGGTCCTAATGCCCAACCTACTCTAACACCAGTTGCAGAAAATACTTTAGAAATTCCATCAATGTAAATAGTATACGGTTTCATTGCAGGGTTCAAAGAAATAGGATCATAATGAACCGTATCTCCAAATGTAAGTGTCCAATACATTTGGTCGAACATTAAATATAATTTTTTGGCATTATCTCCTCGCTGTTTGTTTTCTTCAATGATAAGATCGCAGATAGCCGACAATGAATCTTTGGAAAGGGTTGTTCCTGTGGGATTTTGAGGAGTACACAAACAAATCAATGTAGCTCCTTTTATATTCTCTTTGATGGCTTCAACAGTAGGCATGAAATTATTTTCTACACTACAGTTTACCAAACAATGTTCTCCGTCGGTTAAATGAACATAATGATTATTATTCCAAGACGGTACTCCATAAATTACTTTATCGCCTTTGTCTACAATTACTTTAAACAATGCATAGATCAATGGTCTTCCACCCGATGCTACTTGAATTTCGCTAGGAGAAAAATGCAAGCCCTCTCTTTCTTTAATAAATTGACTGATAGCCTGACGTAATTCCAAGATACCTTCTGCGGCAGGATAATTGGTATAATGGTGTTGATAAGCTTCAATAATTAATTGTTCTAATTCAGCAGGAATGGGGAATATATTGGGATTAAAATCTCCGATAGTAAAATTGTAAATGGTTTCACCATTGCGAATTCGCTCATTAATAGCGTTACCCAATTTTACAATTTCACTCCCAATTAATGTTTCTGCTAAATGACTGAGCTTACTCATTGACTATTCAATTTTTGGCGAAGTTACAGTTTAGACTTATTGCGTCCGCGATTATTCCATTCTTTTAAACTGCATCAGCAGTTTTTTTCCATCAAAGAAATTCAATATCCCTTTTTCAACAATATGCCTATTTGTTTTTTGAAGTAACGTCAAAAATACTTGTTCTCCATTACCAGGACAAGCCATCATGGTGCTGGCCATGGGACTTTTAAAAGATAAACTGTCTTTATTCAGAAAAAATTTACCCCTAAAAGTATTACAGCCAGTATATCCAACTATGAAAAGTTTTTCAGCATCAACTGCAATATTGGGCATTTTTTTGCTGAACAAGATGTCTAAGGAATCTTTGTTTTGATTGATGTTGATTAATGTCCATTTTCCATTAATCAATGCATAGGGCTTGGCAACAGGTTGTTGAGTTTGTATTTTATTACTGTAGGTAAACGCTGGTTTTGCGTTTACAAAACATGATACACTAATCAATATTCCAATTAAAATAATAGACTTCATTTATTAAATTTATTCATATTATTCAAATAATATGCCAATTTAAAACAGAAAACCAGTTAACAAAGCTTTAACTTCATTAGATCAAAAATCAATTGCAATAAATTGATTAACTTTAGAAAAAAGTAATAATATGGGAAAAGCAAAATCTACTAGAAAGAAGACC
>REAV01000185.1 GCA_004294465.1 Sphingobacteriia bacterium
ATCCCGTGAAAACCTTATTGGAATTATAACCCCCTAGCCCCCAAAAAGGGGGGAAGATGAAATACGCTGAAAACTATATTCGCTCTTCCATTGCTATTATTGGCTTATATCAGGGCGATATGTCTTTTGCTGTATTTCTAAAAAACTATTTTGCTGCCAATAAAAAATTCGGTTCTAAAGACCGGAAATATATTTCTCAACTCTGTTATAATTATTTTCGATTAGGGCATGCTGCAGATCATTTGAGTAAAGAAGTTGCTATTAAAACGGCCCTTTTTTTATGCAATGATTCAGCTGGGGAATGGGAGATATTATTCGACAATAGTTGGTTGAAAAATTGGTCAGATAATTTCATGAAGCGATTTGCTTTTGTTCAAAAGAATTTCCCCTCGGTGAGCAGTAAATCTATATTTCCATTCCATCAATACTTGAGTAAAGAAATTGATCAAGAAATATTTTCACTTTCTCATTGTATTCAGCCAGATTTATTTATCAGGGTTCGCCCTTTTCATACAAATGCTGTTTTAACTGCTTTACAAAACGCTCAATTCCCCTATCAATTAATAGGAGATGATTCCATAAGCTTGCCTAATGGAACAAAACTGGAAGGTATTGTAGCAATTGATCAACAAGTGGTGATTCAAGATTTAAGTTCTCAAAAAGTGGGAGAAGTTATAACTAGCATCAAACCTTTATCAAGGTCTAATACCATTTCTGTTTGGGATTGTTGTGCAGCAAGTGGAGGTAAATCTATTTTGGCAACTGATGTTTTAGAGAATATTGAATTGACTGTTTCTGATATACGCGAATCTATTTTACATAATCTAAAAGCAAGATTCAGCAGAGCTGGAATAAAAAAATATCATTCTTTTGTAGTTGATCTCGCTAAACAATTGACTCATCAAAATTCGTTGAGTAAAAATCAATATGATATAGTAATATGCGATGCCCCTTGCAGTGGAAGTGGAACCTGGGGAAGAACCCCAGAGCAATTGCATTTTTTTAATGAAAAAAGTATCGATCAGTTTCATCAATTGCAACAAAAACTGGTGACCAATATAATACCTGCTGTTAAAAAAGGCGGATACCTTTTGTATATTACTTGTTCGGTTTTTGAAAAAGAAAATGAATCAATCAGCAGATTCATACAAGCCAATACTGCCTTTCAATTAATTGAGCAAAAATTGATCAAGGGGTATACGCATAAAGCGGATACAATGTTTGTTGCATTATTTCAACACTAAGATAAAATCAATTCTCCTCTTTGAATAATACCCCCTCCAATTACATCATCCCCTTCAAAGAAAACAGCACTTTGGCCAGGAGCAATTCCTTTTACATTTTCATAAAAACGAGCCCTGATTCCGTTATCGGAATTATATAAATTGCTTAAAGCACCCTTGTCTTTATACCTAATTTTTGTGAGCGCTTCCATTCCATCACTAATGCCTTTGTACTTGATCCAGTTTAATTTTCCAATGAGCATATCGTTTTGCTCTAAATCGGTTTCTTCACCCAATACAACAGTATTAGTTTCGGGGTGAATAGAGGTAACATAGATAGGACGGCCCATAGCAATGTCCAACCCTTTTCTTTGTCCGATTGTGTAAAATGGATAACCTTTATGTTGGCCTAATTTTTTTCCGGTTTTATCTACAAACCATCCACCGTTCACTTTTTCTTCAAGGCCTTCTACATTCCTTTTTAGAAAACCTCTGTAATCGTTGTCTGGAACAAAACAGATTTCGTAACTCTCACTTTTTTTTGCCAATTCAGGATAACCCATATCAACGGCCATTTGTCTGATTGCCGATTTGCGATATCCTCCTAATGGTAAAATAGTTCTACTCAATAAATCTTGCTGTAATCCCCACAATACATAACTCTGGTCTTTGGTTTCATCCAGCCCCTTGCTAATTACATATCTACCATTATCATGCTGACGGATAGATGCATAATGACCAGTTGCAATAAAATCGCATTCCAATGCATTGGCTCTTTTTAATAAAGCTCTCCATTTGATATGTGTATTACACATAACACATGGGTTAGGTGTTCGTCCGGCAATGTACTCGTCCACAAAATTTTCGATTACAAAATCTCCAAACTCTTCTCTTATATCTAAAATAAAATGAGGAAATCCATGATGCACAGCTGCTTGACGTGCATCATTGAATGAATCTATATTGCAACAGCCAGTTTCTTTTGAACTACTTCCACTGGTGGCATAATCCCATGTTTTCATGGTGATCCCAATCACTTCATATCCTTCATGATGTAGCATCAGTGCAACTACGGTACTATCAATACCACCGCTCATTGCTACCAATACTTTCCCTTTTCTGCTCATTCACCAAAATTTAGGCAAAAGTAGAACAACAAATGTAAAAATGGCCCTATTTAGCCCTTCAAAAGGCTTTTTGCAGTATCGAGAAGCGAAATATTAAGCGCAAAAACAATTTAATCCACCTTCTTTAAACATCATTACAGTGAAACAAACATAATCCTTGCGGTTACTACTCATTTTACTTAATTTCATTTTTCAGATATTTATAAAAATTTATTTATGATCAAGTTAACAGCCATTGGAAATTTGGGAAGAGATGCGGTGATGAATACCGTAAGTGGTAAAAATGTAATCAATTTTACTGTTGCGCATACAGAGCGTTACAAAGACGCACAAGGAAATCAAAAAGATAAAACCATTTGGGTTGATTGTGCTTATTGGACAGAAAGAACTGGTATTGCTCCTTATCTTAAAAAAGGAACTCAAGTATATGTAGAAGGTCAACCAGATGTAAGAACCTATACAACCAAAGAAGGGGTGAATGGTGCAACACTTTCATTAAGGGTTTCTAGTGTTCAGTTATTAGGAAGCAAATCGAATGATGGTGGTGGAAATACTGGTAGTTATCAATCAACTCCGAGTGCTGCTTCTCAAAGTTCAGCTCCTGCAGCTTCAGAAATCATGGAGCCAATGGATGATCTTCCATTTTAATTGAATCAGACAAGTCACATGCAGGTATTTTCTTACGAACAATTGTATCGGTTTACAAAAAGCGTTTTTATTGCTATAGGATGTAATGAAGCTGATGCAGTTTTAGCAACTGAAGTTTTGTTGTCGGCCGATTTGCGGGGAATAGATAGTCACGGAGTTGCGCGATTAAGTGGCTATGTTCGGCTATGGCAAGCAAAGAGAATCAATGCAAAACCCAATATTGCGGTTATTCATGAAACACCTTCTACTGCTGTAATTGATGGAGATGCTGGTTTAGGATTAGTAGTAGCACCATTTGCTATGCAAGTTGCAATTGATAAAGCAAAGCAGGTTGGAACGGGTTGGGTAAGTGTGCAAAATTCAAATCATTTTGGCATAGCAGGCTATCATGCAATGATGGCATTAAAAGAAGATATGATTGGCATTTCAATGACCAATGCAAGTGCATTGGTTGCTCCTACATTTTCCATAGAAAAAATGCTGGGTACCAATCCGATTGCCGTGGCTATCCCTGCAGGCAATCAACCTCCTTTTGTGGCGGATTTTGCAACAACTACTGCAGCAAATGGTAAATTGGAAATATTGCAAAGAAAAAATGCAGAAGCGCCCATTGGTTGGGTACAGGACGAAAATGGAAATTCCAGTACTGATGCCAATATATTAAAGAAAAAAGGAGCGCTGCTTCCATTAGGAACCGATCGAGAGCATGGAAGTCATAAAGGATATGCTTTAGGAAGCATTGTAGATATTTTTTCTGCAATATTGAGTGGTGCTTCCTATGGACCATGGGCTCCTCCATTTCCAGCCTATATTCCAATGCCTGAGAATATGCCAGGAAAAGGGTTGGGGCATTTTTTTGGGGCCATGCGCATTGATGCTTTTCGTCCTGCCAATGATTTTAAAGCACATATGGATCAATGGATTGAGCGTTTTTCTAATTCAACACCTGCCGAAGGGCATGATAAAGTGTTGATTCCTGGCGATCCGGAAAGGGAGATGGAATTGATCAGAAAGAAAGAAGGTATTCCAATCATAGATTCAGTAGTAGAAGATTTAAAAAATACTGGAGCGATTTTTGACATAACTGGATTATGAGTATCCATTTTAAAAAGATTGTATTCTGCTCTATATTCCTTTTTCTTGGATTTCAATCTTTTACTCAGGTAAATTCTCCTATTTGTAAATACCTTAACAAAGCTGCTTGGGATAGTCTTTTCCCCAATAGATATGCGATTTCAACTACTAGATCGGCTTATTCCAAAGAGGTTGAACAAAAAGAGTTTTATTCATATGCATCCTTTATACAGGCTTCAAGAAGATTTCCTGATTTTTTAAAAAAAGGAACAGAAACACAGAAAAAAAGAGAATTAGCTGCATTTTTAGCAAGCATGGCTCATGAAACAAGTGGTGGCTGGGACGATGCTCCAGGAGGCTATTTTAAATGGGGCTTGTATTTCTTAGAAGAAAGAGGTTGCGAAAATGGATGCACGCATTATTCAGATACAACAAAGAAAAAAATGTTCCCTGTTAAAGGGCAATCATATCATGGGAGAGGGCCTTTGCAATTAAGCTGGAATTACAACTATGCACAATTCAGCAGTTTTTATTTTAAGGATCTAAATAAGCTGTTACGAAATCCATCACTTCTAAGTTCAGATCCTGTATTATGTTTTGCTTCTGCTTTTTGGTTTTGGATGACACCACAATATCCAAAACCCTCCTGTCATGAGATCATGACCGGTATTTGGGAGCCTGAATTAAAGGACAGCATTGCAGGAAGATTACCAGGATTTGGAGCGGTAATGAATGTAATCAATGGAGGTTTAGAATGTGGGGCGAATCAATCTCCTAAAACAGCTTATCGATTGGCTTATTATGAATATTTCTGTAAGTATTTTAACGTAGATCCAGGAGCAGCCTGTGATTGTAAGAGTCAGCGTCCTTTTGGGCAATAGCTGTTTACATATCAGTCTTCTGAACTACATTTGTCAACTATTTATTAATTATTTAAAATTGGGGGAGGGGTTCGCATGAAAGTAATGAAGTTTGGAGGCACCAGTGTTGGGAAGCCAGAACGTATGAAAGAAGTTGCTCAGTTAATTACAAAAGACAACGATCGAAAGATTGTAGTATTGAGCGCATTAAGTGGAACAACCAATGCATTGGTTGAGATAAGTAATCATTTGGCAAATGGAGACAGGTCTTCTGCCAAACAAGTCATTGAAAAATTACATGATCATTATCAAAATTTTATTCAAGAATTGTTGGTTACAGATGTGGCTAGAAATCAGGCAAAAGGAATCATCAATGAGCATTTTGAATTTTTACACATCATATTGCGAATTTCGTTTAGTGAAGCATTGAATAAAGATATTTTAGCACAGGGAGAATTAATGAGCACAAAATTATTCAGTGCTTTTTTGGAAGAAAATAATATCGATCATGTGCTATTGCCAGCATTAGAATTTATGACGATTGATGCCAATGAAGAACCACAACTAGGAAGCATTAAAATCAAGTTGGCGCAATTACTCAAAAAACACAGCGATAAAAATATTTTAATTACGCAAGGGTATATCTGTAAGAATGCCAGAGGTGAAGTTGATAATTTGAAAAGAGGTGGAAGTGATTATACAGCTTCTTTAATTGCTGCTGCCAGTAAAAGTGCTGTTTGTGAAATTTGGACTGATATAGACGGTATGCATAACAATGATCCACGCATTGTTAATAAAACCGTGGCTATTGAACAACTTAGTTTTGATGAGGCTGCAGAGTTGGCCTATTTTGGAGCAAAAATTTTGCATCCAACTTGTATCTGGCCAGCACAGCAAGAAAATGTTCCTGTTAAACTACTCAATACAATGCAGCCAGAAGCCGCAGGAACTGTTATTACAAAGGAAGCAGGTAGTGTTGGGGTAAAAGCAGTTGCTGCAAAAGACGGGATCATTGCAATCAAAATCAAGAGTAGCAGAATGTTGTTGGCTTATGGTTTTTTGAGAAAAGTATTTGAAGTGTTTGAAAAATATAAAACTTCAATCGACATGATTACTACTTCTGAAGTGGCTGTTTCTGTTACCATCGACACAGATCAGTTTCTTCCACAGATCGTAAAAGAATTGGAACCATTTGGAACTGTAGATATTGAAAAAGAACAAACCATTGTTTCAATTGTAGGGAATGAGATTGCAAAAACAGATTATGTTTTGCAAAAATTATTTGAGTCATTAAAGGAAATACCCATCACAATGGTTAGTTATGGAGGGAGTACGCACAATATTACCTTATTGGTTCCCAGTTCTCATAAAATCAAAACACTTCAATTGTTAAATAGTGGTTTATTTGGACTTTAAATGAAAAGATCAGTTGCGATAATTGGTTTATTGTTTTGCGCTTTTTTCTCTAATGCACAAAAGATGCTTATTGGAAATGTACTTGCAAAAGATTCGAAACTACCTATAGCCTCTGCCAGTATTTTCTTGAGCAATACGTCTGTCGGCACCATTTCGAAAGATAATGGAGACTTTGTTTTGCAGCCATTCCCAGAAGGTAGATTTGATTTGGTGGTGTCTATGGTAGGATATGAAACCTATTCAATTACCATATCTTCCAATGCAATTCCATCAAAACTAGAAATATTACTTGTTCCAAAAGTGAAGGAACTCGAAGAGGTTATTGTGATGCCTTATGAAAAGAATGGTTGGGAGAAATGGGGCGATTTTTTTATGGAAAACCTAATAGGAAAAACACCCAATGCCATAGATTGTAAATTATTAAATAAAGAAGTTGTTCGGTTTAGATTCAACAAAAAAAAGAACACCTTAAATGCATATGCTGATGAACCTTTGCATATTCAAAATGAAGCATTGGGATATGAATTAAAATACGACCTGAGTATTTTTGAATTCAATTATTCTACAAGAGTATTTTTTTATCAGGGTTATCCATTGTTTTCAGATTTATCAACAAAGCGAAAGCGAATTGAAACAAAATGGCAAAAAAATCGGGAGGAAACTTATAATGGATCAATAATGCATTTTATGCGAAGCCTTTATAGAAATACATTAGAAACTGAAGGATACGAATTAAGAAAAATAATCAGAAATAATGAAAAGAAAAATAATCTTTTTTCAAATAGTAATAATAATCTAGATATACTTATTGATAAGCCATTGAATGGTGATAGCATAGCATATGCAATTGATAGTTTTACTGTCGGACTTCAATTCAACAATTATTTACAAGTAGTATATAAATGGAAGTATATGCCTGAATCATACCGGTTAACACAAAGAGGGATGCCACCAAAGCAACCAATGACTGCAGAGATTTATATGCCCGACTCCGAAAAAGTGGTTGCAGTACTTGCTAATGGGAGTTATTTTTCAGGCAAAGATGTTCTTGCTTTAGGCTTTTGGGCATGGTCAGAAAAATTATCCAATTTGTTGCCATTAGATTATCGGCCTCCAAAAAAGAAATAAAAGGAATTAGGTTGACTGATTCAATATGAATACATTGCTTTAAATTAATACTTTGTTATGAATAGTAGAAAGCACGATTTACCCACTGGTTTTTCAATGTTTATCTTGATTTTCCTGGGTTCTATTTTCATATTATCAATTCAAAGTTGCAGTTCTTCAAAGAAGAATCAATACCAGTTAACCAAGAATTATCAACCAGATGATCAAGCGCTATTCAATACAATTGTTCGTTTAGACAGTTTGTTTTTTGATGCATACAATAATTGTTCAACCAAGCTGGATTATTATGCAGGATTTTATTCGGATTCAATGGAGTTTTACCATGACCAAGGAGGTTTGATGACTTCTAAAAAGCAAGTGGTTGATGGGACTGAAAAAAATATTTGCGGAAAAGTTACCAGAGAATTGATTGCAGGAAGTATTGAAGTATATCCAATTAAAGGATATGGTGCCATTGAAATTGGATTACATCGATTTCATAATAATCAGGAACCACCCGGAACCAAATTCAGGGTAGGAAGATTTATGATCATTTGGCAAGAAGAAAATAATCAATGGAAAATAAAGCGAGTAGTCAGTCTCCATTAACAATGATTCAAAATCTGCGTTGTATATCATTGTTGTTTTTTATTTTTTTTGCGATTTCCTGCAAATCGGTAACTCAGCATGATCGAACTACGTTTTTCCCGAAAGAGCAGGTTCCAGTAAAAATGGAATTGATAAAAGAAGAGACACTTGTCTTTATTTTAGCAGGTCAGAGCAATATGGCAGGTAGGGGTTTAG
This sequence comes from Sphingobacteriia bacterium, assembly GCA_004294465.1. Taxonomy (GTDB): domain Bacteria; phylum Bacteroidota; class Bacteroidia; order Chitinophagales; family Chitinophagaceae; genus Sediminibacterium. The sequence goes on from REAV01000185.1 coordinate 8,260, forward strand.
TTGAAACAATAGATACCATTACATCTCCAAGAATTTTTACAATTAATCAAAAAGGACAACTGATTTTTGCCAAAGAACCTTTGCATTTTTATGAACCCAGTAGAACAGGTTTGGATTGCGGGCTTTCATTTGGGAAAGAGTTGTTGAAATCTATACCTGGTCAATTTAAGATTGTCATTATTCCTGCTGCAATTGGTGGAACTAAGGTTCGTCAATGGATCAATGATTCAACTCATAGATCGGTTCAACTCCTTACTAATTTTACCGAGAAAATAGGTTTAGCCAAACAGTACGGAACGCTGGCAGGTATTTTATGGCACCAAGGTGAAAGCGATGCAAATGAGCAGAATATCCCAACTTATAAAACAGATTTAATTCGCTTGTTTACGCTGTTTAGAAATATTGCTGAAAGTCCACAACTTCCTATTATTATGGGTGAACTAGGATATTTTGAACCTAATTTGGTTAATAAGCAAAAGATAAATAATGAATTAAAGGAATTAACTATTCAAAATAATTGGATTAGTTTAGTTTCTTCAAAGGGATTAAAATGTATGTCGGACAATGAACATTTTGATGCAAAAAGTATCCGAGTTTTAGGAAAAAGATATGCAGCAGCTTTTCATCAAATGCAACAAAAAAAATGAAAAAGCATAGTAATAAAGGCATTTTACTAATTATTGTATTAGCGCAATTTTTTTGTTCATCTGTTTGGTTTACAGGTAATGCAGTATTGCCACTATTGATTGATCTGGGAAAAATCCCATCTGGTTTTTTGCCTCATATTACCAGCTCGGTACAATTGGGATTTATTCTTGGCACTTTTATTTTTGCTTTGATGGCAATTGCAGATCGAATATCTCCTTCGATCGTTTTTTTTGTTTGTGCACTCCTTGCCGCATTATTTAATCTTGGCATTTGTTTAGATGGAATAAATGTATATTGGATACTATTTTTTCGATTTTTTACGGGTATTTTTTTAGCTGGAATTTATCCTGTTGGGATGAAGATTGCTGCGGACTATTTTCAAATAGGGTTGGGTAAGTCTTTAGGATATTTAGTTGGTGCACTGGTATTGGGAAAAGCCACTCCTTATTTGATTACTTCTTTTATTACAATTTCAACTTGGCAGTATTCCTTTTACGTCACTTCTTTCATTGCTGTTTTAGGTGGCCTATTGATCTTTCTTTTGGTTCCCGATGGCCCTCATAGAGTAGTGCCCAAAAGAATGATGTTTACTGGATTTATGGCATCTTTTAAAAAACGAAATTTCAGGGCATTTGCTTTTGGATATTTTGGACATATGTGGGAATTATATAGTTTTTGGGCTTTTACTCCGATTATTATCAAACAGTATTTATCGAATCATACAAATGTAAAATGGAGTATTCCTGTTTATTCATTTTGTATAATTGGAATTGGAGCCATCGCTTGTATATCAAGTGGAATTTTGTCTTCAAAAATCAGCCCAAAGAAAATAGCATCCATTAGTTTGTTCTTATCGGCTACTTGTTGCTTCATTTCACCATTTATGCTCCAAATGGATTCGGCCAATCTTTTCTTAGCTTTTTTATTTTTCTGGGGATTTGTGGTAATTGCAGATTCCCCAATGTTTTCTACACTTGTAGCAAATAGTGCAGTGCCTGAATCAAAAGCTGCTGCTCTTACTATTGTCAATTGTATTGGATTTGCCATTACTATTATTAGTTTGCAATTTCTAGGATTGTTTTCATCAATCATCCATCCAAATTTCCTCTATATGCTTCTTGCTATTGGCCCAATCTTGGGTTTGTTGTCAATGAAACATGACTAATATCATCTTTGGTCATGAGATTAACGCTAGCTTTTTGAGGGTTTAATAAATAGCTTAGCAAAAATTTTATCATGCAACAGCCAGTTTGGTCTGCGGATGATTTGAGATTATCTTTTGAGGATAAAACTGATTCATTTAATTCTATAAATGATCCTATTGTATTAGAGCAATTCAAGTTTTTGCAAACAAGGTTTTCCAAAGAGTATGATCAAGTTTTTGCTGATATGCTGGCGCCCAAAACGGTTGTTGTAATTCCTAGTCTAACATTGGATCAACAAATTTTGAGCAAAGTAAAAGGCTTTATTCATTATGAAGAAAGGCTTTTGTGTATGCTGATTTTATTGCGAATGCCCAATACGCATTTAATTTATGTTACCAGTGTTCCGATTGATCCAATTATCATTGATTACTATTTACATCTTTTGCCAGGAATTACCAGTTATCATGCACAACAAAGACTTACTTTATTAAGTTGCTATGATTATTCTTCGATTTCATTGACTGAGAAAATTTTGGCCAGACCAAGATTAATTGATCGGATTAAAAAAGTAATGCCTCAACAGCATATTGGACATATTTCCTGCTTTAATGAAACAGCTTATGAAAGAAAACTCGCTACTTTATTGAATCTGCCAATTTATGGAACTGATCCTGATCTGTTGTATTTGGGAACAAAGAGCGGAGGGAGAAAACTGTTTAAAGAATGTAGGATTGAAACTCCCATTGGAATTGAAAATGTAAAAAATGAAGAAGAACTTAGGAATGCTTTATTGTTGCTAAAAAAACAAATCCCCAATTTAAAGAAGGCGGTAATTAAAATGAATGATGGTTTTTCAGGAGAAGGGAATGCTGTTTTTAGTTATGCGGGCTTTCCTGGGCATGAATATGCCGAAGAATGGATGGCAAGCGTAATACATACACAATTGTCTATAGTTGCAGAAGATTTATCCTATAACGCATTTATGAAAAAATTTACTGAATTAGAGGGAATAGTAGAAGTTTTTATTGAAGGGGAAACCAAAACTTCGCCTTCTGTGCAATGTAGAATTACTCCAAAAGGTATTGTAGAAATTATTTCAACTCATGACCAGGTATTAGGCGGACATGGTGATCAAGTTTTTCTTGGTGCCAGTTTTCCCGCTTCATTAGCATATAGTAAAGAAATTGCAGAATTGGCTTTTCCGATTGCTCAACGAATGAGTGATTTAGGAGTTTTGGGAAGATTTTCTATTGATTTTATAAGTGTTCTTGAGAATGATGTGTGGAAACATTATGCCATTGAAATAAATCTGCGAAAGGGCGGTACTACACATCCTTATTTAATTCTTCAGTTTTTAACTGATGGTAAATATGATTACCAAACCGGAGCCTATACTACAATCAATGGTCAAGAACGGTTTTATTTTTCAACAGATAATTTAACAGATCCATCTTTTATAGGATTAACACCTCACGATTTAATGACTATAGCAAATTTTCATAATTTAATGTATGATTCAACCAATCAAATTGGTGTGATGTTTCATTTAATTGGTGCATTGTCTCAATTCGGTAAATTAGGTATTGTTTGTATTGGCAATTCTCCTCAGCAGGCAATTGATTTGTATCAATTCACGAATGATGTTCTAAAAAGGGAAGGGCATGATCAAAAAATGCATAAATAAAAAATCCCGGCAAGTTTAAGTTGCCGGGATCTGCGTTTCGAATATATTATTTAAACAATTAACAAGGCATCTCCATAACTGAAGAAACGGTATTTGTCTTTAATTGCTTTTTTGTATGCTTCTATTGCTAAATCATACCCTGCAAATGCACAAGTCATTATTAATAAACT
>REAV01000156.1 GCA_004294465.1 Sphingobacteriia bacterium
GTAAAAAAAGAATGGATGCGTTTTCCTTTTAATTTGATCATGAAACCATTGGGCGGGATTGGTATAGACAGATCCCCGAGAAAAGATGGCAACCGACCTAGTTTTGTAGATGCAATGACCACCCTTTTTAATCAAAATCAAGAATTGATCATTGTGATTACTCCTGAAGGAACGAGAAGCAAAAGGGAACAATGGAAAACCGGATTTTTTCATGTTGCACAACAGGCCAATGTTCCCATATTATTGGGATATGTAGATTACGCCACAAAAACAGCTGGAATTGGCAAAGTAATTCAACCCATTGAGTTCAATCAAACAATGGATGAAATCATGGAATTCTACAGCCATATCACCCCAAAATTTCCAGCCAATTTTTCTTTAGATATTCATTATAAAGAGACCAACGCTTAATTTCAAAACTATACCTTTGTGCAAACAAGTGTTAGTTTATATGTGGAAGAATAATGTATTGGAAACAATCGGTAATACACCGATGATCAAATTAAATAAGATCACTAAAGATCTACCAGGAACCATATTGGCCAAAGTAGATTATTTCAATCCTGGGAATTCAATCAAAGATAGAATGGCTTTGAAGATGGTTGAAGTTGCCGAACAAGAAGGTAAATTAAAACCCGGAGGTACAATCATTGAAGGCACCAGCGGAAATACCGGAATGGGGCTTGCATTGGCAGCTTGTGTAAAAGGATATAAATGTATATTCGTTACAACCGATAAGCAATCAAAAGAAAAAGCAGATATTTTAAAAGCTGTTGGAGCGGAAGTAATTGTATGCCCTACCAATGTATTGCCTGATGATCCCCGCAGTTATTACAGTGTAGCAAAACGATTAGGAAAAGAAATTCCTAATTCAATGTACATGAACCAATACGACAATTTAGCTAATAGACAAGCCCATTACGAAAGTACAGGCCCTGAAATTTGGGAGCAAACAGAAGGGAAAATCACTCATTTTGTTTGTACTGCCGGAACAGGCGGAACCATCACTGGAACGGCCATGTATTTAAAAGAAAAGAATCCGAATATCAAAGTTTGGGCGATTGATGTGTATGGATCTCTATTGACCAATTATTATAAAACGGGAAATATTGATATGAGTTTTGTACACCCATATATAAGCGAAGGATTTGGAGAAGATTTTCTTCCAGAGAATTATGATATGAGTGTGATCGATCATTTTGAACAAGTGACCGATAAAGACGGAGCCATTATGGCTAGACGAATTGCAAAAGAAGAAGGCCTGTTTTGTGGGTATAGTGCAGGGAGTTGTTTACAGGGGCTTATGCAATTAAAAAATCAATTGAAAAAAGACGATATAGTAGTTTGTGTTTTCCACGACCACGGTAGCAGGTATGTAGCTAAAATCTACAATGACCAATGGATGATGGAAAGAGGCTTTCTCGAAGTAAAAACATTTAAAGATATTATTAGTGGTAGGGCTGGTACAAAATTAATTACTGTTGATGCTTCTCATACAGTTGCTGATGCAGTTGAATTAATGAAAAAATATGACATCGAACATATTCCAGTAATGAAGAACAATCTACTTGCCGGTAGTATCAGTGAAGTGGGCTTATTCTTAAAAGTTTTTAATAACGCCGACATAAAAATGGCAACCGTTGAAAGTGTTATGGAACCTGCTTTTCCGATTGTTGATTTCTTAGCACCAGTTGAAAAAATTGGCAGTCTAATCAATAAAGAAAATGGAGCTGTATTATCTAAAGATGAAAAAGGCGACTATCATATTGTTACTAAATACGATGTAATTCAAAGTCTGGCAAAATAAGTGACCTAGAAAAAAAGTGATAGGTAACACTTGCTCTTAGTAAAAGATCATTAAATAAAAATCCCTTTCTGTAAATTTCAGAAAGGGATTTTTTATGATTCAAAGTTTGTTTTATTTAGTACCATTTGTAGGCAAACTTTCCATGATTCTTGCTATACCGTCAGGAACAGCAGTATCAGGATCTTTTGGTGCTTTATCGAAATCTGCACTTCCTACTCCTTCCCAAACCATTTTATTGGTTTTTGAATCTACAACATCCACTATAAAAGTACCAGCTTTGTAATCGTAAGTACTTACAGATGTGCTTGATCCCATTCCCATTCCACCATAATATCCATAAGGTCTATACAAACCACCATATCCATAATAATTAGTACTTGCAGACACTTGTTGTTTGTCTTTAATAATCGTTACTGCATTTACTTTTAGGTCTGCATTGTCTCCACCTTCTTGATATCCTTTTTTAACCATTTCTGCACGAATTGCAGCAACAATTCTGTCTGCATTCATTTGACTAACACTGCCTGAAGTTTTTAAATTGTATACAGTAAATGTTTTGTAAGAGCTAAAATTCGCTGTCTTGTCTAAATCGTTGGTTACTTTTAAAGTAGGCCCACAACTCATTGCAAAAAAAGCAATTCCTAATAATCCGGCAATTAAATTGTTTTTCATTTTTTTTCTGTTTTAGATATAATTAAAAATTAGACTTATTCTTTTTTATCAGCTTCTTGAACATCTACCACTTCATACATATTCTTTCCGTTCTTTTGGATGGGCTGATAATATACTTCTCCTACTTGAACATAGGTAATATCACCCAGCTTAACTTCTTTTCCACCTTCAGGTAAATGTTCTACAACTGTACCCGCAGTTGGAGGAACAACGGTATACCCTTTATCTGTTTTTTCATAAAACGCACCTCCGTAATAATAATTATTTACAGTTTCATTTACTACAACGGTTTCCGTCT
>REAV01000186.1 GCA_004294465.1 Sphingobacteriia bacterium
TCAACTCTTTTTCCCGCTTTATTCAATTGATCAACAATTCCGAGAACAAAATTTGGCCACCCAAGTTCAGATTTCGTAATTGGACTTGCATGATCAGTTCTTTTCAATTGATATGCCTGAGACTGATCGATAGAATATAAATGGATATCTAAGTCTGACCTTTTGGCTGTAATTGAAAATAAATACTTATCTATTGCCGCTGGTAAAACAAATCCACCATTATAATCTAAATGTTCTCCTATTAAATTGATTCTACCAGGAGACTTTACAATTATTGTAGCTTCTTTTTGAAAATTTTTGTGAAAAATAAAGCGCAAATGATTAGTGTCCATTTTTTAAATATATCGATTAATTAGATTCTCAATATACTCTTGTTTTCCACTTATAGTAGATGGTTCACCATGGTCTATGGCGAACGCCCGTAAATCTTCTAAAGATAAAAGCCCTGATTCAAAATCCTTCCCTTTACCAGCATCAAATGAAGCATATCGATTTTTTCTAAGTGAAGGATAATCTGATTCGTTTAATATTTTATCTGCACTTAGTAATGCTCGTGCAAAATTGTCCATACCGCCAATATGGGCATAGAATAAATCTTCTTGATCTGTTGAATTACGACGTAGTTTAGCATCAAAATTAATTCCGCCGCCTTTAAATCCTCCTGATTCTAAAATAACCAACATCGCTTCTGTTAATTCGTTGATATCATTCGGAAATTGATCAGTATCCCAACCATTTTGATAATCTCCTCTGTTGGCATCCATACTTCCCAATAATCCAGCATCGGCGGCTACTTGTAATTCATGGGTAAATGTATGACCAGCAAGGGTTGCATGATTCACTTCTATGTTTAAACTAAAATCATCCAAGAGACCATACTGTCTTAAAAATCCAATGACCGTTTCACAATCATAATCGTATTGGTGCTTAGAAGGTTCGCAGGGTTTTGGTTCTATAAAAAACTTTCCCTTGAATCCATTCTGACGTGCATAGTCTTTAGCTTTATGTAAGAACATGGCTAAATGTTCTTTTTCTCTTTTCATATTGGTATTGAGCAAACTCATATACCCTTCTCTTCCACCCCAAAAAACATAATTAGCACCTCCCAATTGAATAGTTGCATCTATGGCTGCTTTTACCTGAGCACCTGCATGAGCTAATACATGAAAATTTGGGTTGGTAGCTGCTCCATTCATATAGCGCTTATTCGAAAAAAGGTTGGCTGTTCCCCAAAGTAATTGTACACCACTATCCTTTTGTTTTTGAAGAAGATATTCAGTAATCAATTTCAATCTATTCTCATTGTCTTGTACATCATTCGTGAAGTCTACAGCGTCTACATCATGAAAACAATAAAAAGGGATTCCTAATTTTGTGATGAACTCAAAAGCCGCATCCGCTTTGTCTTTTGCTCTTTCAATTGGATCAGCCGATTTATTCCATTCAAATAAATGGGTAGGCTCACCAAATGGATCAGCCCCTGAACCACAGAAGCTATGCCAATAGGCACAGGCAAAGCGTAAATGATCTTTCATTTTTTTGCCCGCAATTATTCGATTTTCATCGTACCATCTAAATGCTAAAGGATTATTGGATTCTATTCCTTCAAATTTTATTTCTTTAACTGTTGGAAAGAAAGTCTTAGTTCCGGTTATAATTGCCATATAAAAGTTTTAACTGTGTTACTTAAAATTATTTAAATATTGATTTAATACTTTTTTCCAATTTTCATAAATTGTTAGGTATTTATCTGCTTGTGTCGGTTGAACAGTTTCAATCGCTTTTCTTAAACTAAATGCTTCAACTGAATCTTTGTATATGCCAGCTCCAAGGCCTGCTCCGATTGCTGCACCATAACTTCCATCCCCTTCATAAAATTCAACAGAAACATTATTTACTGAAGCAAAACTTTGAGTAAAAACTTCACTCAAAAACAGATTGGTTTTATTTGCACGAATGATTGTTGGATTGATTCCATTATTTCGCATGATATCTAATCCATACCGCATAGCAAAAGCGATGCTTTCTTGTGTTGCCTTGAAAAGATGTACTGATGTATGAATATTAAAATCGATTGTTGAAAAATGCGCTCCAATTATTTTGTTTCCCAACATTCTTTCAGCTCCATTTCCAAAGGGCATTGCCAATAAGCCTTCCGCCCCTGCTTCGATTCTTTCTGCAGCTTGGTTAATAGTATCATAGTTGAAATCATTTCCAACCATTTGCTTTACCCATCTATTAAAAATTCCAGTTCCGTTGATACAAAGCAATACTCCAATTCTAGGATCTTCACTACTATGATTCACATGAGCAAAACTATTGATTCTGCTTTCGGAGTCATATTTTAGAAGGTCACTTACCCCATATATAACGCCAGAAGTTCCTGCATTTGCCGCAACTTCTCCTGGGTTCAGTACATTCAATGAAAATGCATTATTGGGCTGGTCTCCTGCTTTGTATGTAATGGTTACTTGATCATTGAGATGCAGCGAATCAGCAACGGTGTCTTTAATGGTTCCATGAGAACCAAATAATGATTTAATGGCTGGGAAAAGGGTTTCATCAAAACCAAAATAATGAAGTATTTCTTTTGAAATATGGCTTGTTTTAAAATCCCAAAATATCCCTTCGGAAAGAGCCGATATAGTGGTACTTACCAATCCAGTTAATTTCATTGCAATAAAATCTCCCGGCAATAAAATTTTATCTATCTGATCGTATATTTCTTTTTTATTTTCTTTGATCCAAAATAATTTTGAAGCAGTAAAATTACCTGGAGAGTTGAGTAGATGGCCAAGGGCTTTTTCTTTCCCAATATCACTAAATGCTTTTTCTCCAATGGATACAGCCCTGCTATCGCACCATATAATCGCATTGTGCAATACTTGTTGGTCTTTGTTTACCAATACAAGACCATGCATTTGATAAGCAATGCCAATAGACACAATGTCTTTTGGATGGTATTTTCCTGTTGCATGACATAACAATATCGCTTGTTGAACCATTTCCCACCAAGTTTCTGGGTTTTGTTCAGCCCATCCGACTTGTGGTGCAATAATTGCTGCTTCAGTTTCAGGAAATTGGCTTGAAGCAATTATTTCCTGAGATTGACTATCTACAATAGTTACTTTAACAGAAGAAGTACCTAGATCTATTCCTAATAACAACATGGCTATTTCAATCGTTGATGAAGTCTTAACCAAAAGTTCAAATAAAAAGCTGTTATGGCAACCGTAATTTTTGTCAAAAAATATGGTATATTATCAATATTTTTAAGAATTATATAATAATCATGAAAATATAATTGTTTTATCGTGAAGACCCTTGTACAAAAAATCATCATTGAAGAACATCATTCTTTTGCCTGTAAAACTTATCGAACACCTCATTTTGAAACGAATTGGCATTTACATGAAGAAGCAGAATTGATCATTATTAAAGAAGGTGCAGGGACCGTTATGATTGGTGATTATGTTGGTGAATATAAACAAGGAGATGTATTCTTTATTGCCGGTTTACTCCCACACTGGTTCAGAAAACAACATTCAAGACAAATTGGTGCAGCCACTGTTGCGCAATTCAATACCCATATTTTTGGAAATGCTTTTTTAGAGAACCCCGAATTAAATAGTATTCAAATGCTCTTAAATAAAAAAGATGGAATTAGTCTCCCACCAAAAGCAGCAGCTACTATCGAGGTATTACTTTCTAAAATGGAATATGCAAAAGGGTTTAATAGAATGCAAATATTACTAGATGCTTTGAATTTAATCAGTAATTCTAAACAAAAAAAAATTCTTACTCAAAACTTTACAGATACTGGAAAAACAGATCCTGCAATCGAAAGAATAATTGATTATTCATTTAAAAATTATTTATCGCCTATTACACTTCAAGAAGCAGCATCTATTGCCGAAATGAGTATCCCAACTTTTTGTCGTTTTTTTAAAAAAAATATAAAGAAAACTTATTTTGAATTTTTACAAGAGCTGCGCATTAATCATGCCTGTAATTTGCTAAAAACGACCAACAAACAAATTTTGACCATCTGTTACGAAAGCGGATACAATAGTTGGGCACATTTTTCTCAAAAATTCAAACAAATAAAAAAAATGGCACCAAACGCTTATCGCAAAGAGTTTAAGGCGGAATAGACTCAAAATGAACAAAATCGATTGTTAAAGCACATTTAAAACCTATTCTGCAGCATTTTAAGTAACAATAATCAGCCCCATTTTACGTTGTAGCAATGTACCAACAACGAGTACAATACATGAAAACACTACGTTTTACGATATTATTGGGCGTTCTAACAGGTTCTATTTTTACAGCATGTAAAAAAGAGGCAGATAAACCTGCAACCCCTACCATTGAGAACTCGCTTACTAATGTAACTGGAACCCTATCTACATTTAGAGATACCGCTACCATAACAGATGGTGATGTTACCATTACATATAGCAAAACCCTAGCTTGTTACCCAAGCAACGAAGTATTTGCATTTACCGCTGTTGCCAAAAACGCACCAGCAACCACTAAGTATGTTTGGGAATTTGGCGATGGTCAATCGTTAGTGGGGCAAACAGTAAGAAATATTTACAGAAATCCAGCAACATATACTGTTATACTTCAAGTAAAATCGAATACAGACCAATTGATTCAAAAAGTGTCTCTAGTAGTAAAAGCCGTTGGTCAACAAGTTACCCCAACAGCAGTTTTCTCAAGTGCACTGGCTGATGTGAACGTATTGAATAATATGACTTTTACAAGTAGATCTTCTGTACCTACTGGTGTAATTGTAGATCATTTATGGGACTGGGCTGATGGAACTACCAGCAATAGTTCAAATAGTTTTATTCCAAAAAATTTCCCCTTAGTTGCGCAGGATAAAACTTATCCGGTTAAACTAGTGGTAACCGCTAATTCGGGCTGTAAAGACACTGCTACAGTAAATGTATTCGTTCCAGCAACTTATAGTATCTCTGGAAATTTTGATGCAGTTCAATATGAAGGATGTACTAATGAATATTTCATCTTTACTCCTAATGCAACTGGAGTACCTGCAGGTGCAGTATATACATGGGACTTTGCAGATGCAACTGGTTTTGTGTCCGGCAACCCAGTTCGAAAAGCATTCACCTATCAGAATGATTATGATGTAAAAATGACCATCACGCTAAAAGGAAAAATCATTTATCAAACTCATAAAGCTGTAAGAGCATTTGGTCAAAATATAAAACCAAAAGCCCTGATGTTAAAAAATGTAGTGAGTTCAACCGCTACAACAGAAAAGTGGGCATTTTATAGTCAATCAAATATTCCGCATGGATTCTTAACAGGTTATAGATGGGAAATGCCTTTCAATGTGGTGAATGATAATTTTAATACCATTGTAGAACAGGAATATACTAAAGCAGCAACCCCAACCAATTATTCTATTCGATTTATTGTAACAAGCAATACTGGTTGTAAAGATACCGCTGTAGCGAATATTACTGTACCCGCTCGATAATGAGCATCCTTATGAAAAAGAGCATATTACTATACAGTATATTTTGTGCATTGATCATGATGCAATCTTGTAAAAAAGATGATACTGGTATTCCTTTAGATCAAATTGTAAAAATAGATTCAGCATCTATCACAAAGGGTGCAACCATTGCAATTTCAAAAGATACTACTACAGTAACTTATGGAAATATTATCATCACTTTTAGCCAAACTTCTACCTGTTTTCCTTCTAAAGAAATATTCACTTTTACAACCAATGGTACTACATTACCAAATGAAGGATATTATGAATGGGAATTTGGAGATGGCAATAGAGCAAAAGGAAAAACAGTTACTTATTCTTATCAGGCAGCTGGATCTTTTGTTGTAGTATTATACGTAATGGCAAATGCCAATACAGAATTGGCAAAAGTAGTTTTCCCAACTAAAGCATTAGGACAAATAACTAAACCAGAAGCAAGTTTTACGGTGAAGTATGATTTTCCTTCCAACCAGAATTATGTTACTTTCAATAGTACTTCTTCAGTTAATCAAGGAGACTTTGTGCAATACTTATACGAATGGGGAGATGGCAATCAATTGATTTCATCATTTGGATTAGTGCGTTACGAATTCCCTAAGAAAATCAATGACACTACCTACCCGGTAAAGCTAACCGTAACTACTAATTCAGGCTGTAAAGCAGATACAACTATCAGAGTGTTGATTCCAGGGCTTTATAATATAAAAGGTTCCTTTAAAACAGAAGCGTTTGATGCTTGTACAAATGAAACGATTCGATTTACTTCCGAAGCTGAAAATGTTCCCACAGGAGCAGTGTATGAATGGGATTTTTCTGATGGACTCCCTGTTAAAACGGGAAACCCTATCACTTACAAATACAAATATCCCAACGACTACGATGTAATTCTAAGAATTAAATTAAATGGGAGATTATTGTATAGTACCAATAAAATGGTCAACTCAAAAGGCGAGAATCCAAAGCCAAAAGCTGTCTTTGAAGAAACTTTAGTGTCACAAAATGCGACTACGCAAAGATGGTCTTTTAATAGCAAGTCCACTATACCTACAAGCACCATTGATAGTTACCAATGGGATTTTGGCAATGGAATAAAAAACAATGAATTTTATAGTTTCATTGAAACAACTTACAATAAAGCCGCAACAAGTACACAGTACAGAGTTCAATTAATAGTAACTGGAAATGGGTGTGCGGATACTACGAGTAAGATGATAACTGTTCCAAAGCTTTAGGCAGAACCAAGTTAAGCTAATTTATATACTTATGTAACGAAGGATTTTGAAATTGGAAAAACCAATTTAAGCTAGCATAAGTAGTAATATTCACTAACAATCTTTCGGTAGGCGATTGTTACAAATCAAAATGATCTTATACATTTTAATTTCCAAAACCAAGTTACATTAGCATCATAACAAAAATGCCAAACAATCTTAAGATTTCACAGAACCAATTTAAGCTAGCATAAGTAATAATATTCACTTACAATCTTTCAGTAGGCGATTGTAAGTGAATAATCAATTAGTTGTCCCTTCATCACTCCCAGATCTCGTCCTTCCCTTCAATCCATAATTTTACTGATGCAGTAGTAACCGATTTTGGACGTTCTAATGGGAATGCCAAAGCACGATCCCAACATAAGCTAGCCAAAACACCTAAAGCTCTACTAACAGCAAACAACACTGTATAGAATTCATATTCAACAAAACCATAGTGTACCAATAAAGCACCACTATGTGCATCTACATTAGGCCAAGGATTTTTGATTTTTCCTAAAGATTGTAGAATTGGCGGAACAGTTTCATAAATCTTCCAAACAGTATTCACCAATTTATCATCAGCCATATGCTTGTTACCAAATTCCATTTGTGCTTCAAAACGAGGATCGGTTTTACGCAATACCGCATGTCCATAACCAGGTACTACTTTTCCAGCAGTAAGTGTATCTTGTACATATTGCGCTATTTGTTCTTTAGTTGGATCATCCGTTCCTAATTTCTCCTGCATTTCATAGATCCATTTGATTACTTCTTGATTGGCCAAGCCATGTAATGGTCCTGCCAGTCCATTCATTCCTGCAGCATAACTTAAAAATGGATCACTCAGCGCAGATCCCACTAAATGGGTTGTATGTGCAGAAACATTTCCTCCTTCATGATCAGCATGAATGGTCATATACAAACGCATCAATTCCTTAAAGCTCTCATCTTCATAACCCATCATATGAGCAAAGTTTCCAGCCCAATCCAATAATCCATTCGGTTGAATATGTTCGTTATTCTTGTATTTTCTTCTGTAGATATATGCTGCAATTCTTGGTAGTCTTGCAATCAAATCCATTGAATCATCATAAATAGGATCCCAATAATCTTTCTTATTAATTCCTTTAGAATATGCTTTTGCAAAATTACTTTCAGTTTGTAAAGCCATTACCCCAACAACAAACATGGTCATGGGATGGGTATTCAATGGAAGTGCATCGATGGTTGCAAACACATGATTGGGCACATGGCTTCTTCTTTGCCAAACACTGGTGATATGGTTAGCATCTTCTTCGGTAGGAAGTTCCCCTACTAACATCAAGTAAAACAAACCTTCAGGTAATGGCTCACCTCCCTTGATAGCAGCTGGTAATTTTTGTTGCAATTCTGGTATGGTATAACCACGAAAACGAATTCCTTCCTGAGCATCCAACAAACTGGTTTCGGTAACCAGGCCTGTAATTCCACGCATACCTTGATAAACCTGAGCCAGGGTTACTTCCCCTATCTTCTTATTGCCATGTTCCTTAATAATATCTTTTATTTCGATACTGGAAGCTTCCGCTTTTGCTTTAAATTTGTCTTTGATGATTCCCATGGCGTTATCGTAATTTTTATGGTATTATAGTTCAAAGGTAATTGAACTTGGTTCTATAACAAAATTGATGCCAACCAAGTTGAGTATTTAATAAATATTTATTTCGGGGCTTTTCTGTACAGGTAAATGACTACGAAAACAAAGATCATATTGGGTATCCAGGCAGCTATCAAAGGGGGTAAATTACCCTTGGTTGAAAAAATGGTAGAAAAACGGTCGGTAATGATGAATAATGCAGCCATCACAAAGCCCAATGCCAAGTGCACCCCACTACCTCCCCTTACCTTTCTTCCGGCAACAATCGCCCCAATTAACGTAAGTAGTAATACAGTAATACAGGTTGCATCTCTTCGGTAACGCTCTACTTTCAAGCCATTAAGCCCTTCTGAGCCTCTTAACTCTTCTAATTGGATAAATCGATCGAGCTCGGGGGAAGTTAATTTGTCTTTTGTATATTTATCTCTACTTAAATCAACAGGCTTAAAGGAATAAGTCATCATTCGAACCACTTCTTGTTCAATTTGCTCATTCATAGGATATAATTTCCTCGATAGAATGGACTCTACTTTCCATTTTTTAGAGGCTGTATCCCAACTAACATAATCGGCTCTTAAATTCGCTGTTACTTTATTGTCTTTGATAGTATATAAAAAAAGTGGGCCCCCTCTTTTTGTAGCAGTATCATAAGAATATATACCAGCATAAGTAAATGAATCTATTCTTAAATAGATGTTAGATGCTTTTCCAAGCAGTGCCGTATAACTAGAATTGGCATCAATGTATCTGGCTTCGAAACTTCCCCTGATTTGATTGGCTTTTGGAACTACATATTGATTGGCAAACCACAACATGACTGATAAAATAATTCCTCCAATCCAATAAGGCCTCAACCATCTTGAGTAACTGGTTCCACTAGCAAGTATGGCAACAATTTCGCTATTGCCCGCCATTTTTGAAGTAAAGAATATTACTGCAATAAAAACGAACAAAGGAAAAAGCAACGCAATAATATGTGGGATAAATCCAAAATAATATTGAGTAATGATTTTTTGCAACCCCAATTGAGATTTTACAAAGTCATCGGTTTTTTCGCTTACATCAACAACAATGGCAATCACCGCAAATAAAAATATTGCGAAGAAGAAAGTAGTAAGGAATTTGCGGAGTATATACCAATCCAGTTTTTTCATGGCTGGTACAAAGATGCGTAAAAAAAATACATCCATGGAAATGGATGTATAATTTTAGGACTTCAATAGATAACGGATTAGTAAGCATTGCTAAAATACCCACAAGTCGTTAAACTATTTAACAAATATTGTAAAAGTGCATAAATATAGATACCCCCGAGAGTTATCCCCACAGAATATGCTGATTTAATAAAGGATGGATTTTATAAACGGCGCTTGACAATTTCAATCATCTGTCGCTTCCAATTAACGAAATCACCAGATAAAATATTGTTCCTAGCTTCTTTAACCAACCATAAATAGAAAGAAAGGTTTTGAATACTCGCCAACTGTAACCCGAGTATTTCTCCAGCAACAAAAAGATGCCGCATATAGGCTTTACTATAATACTGACTCATTTCTGAAGGCATACCAGGATCTATACATGATAAGTCGGTTGCCCATTTTTTATTACGAATATTGATTACCCCTTGAGAAGTAAACAGCATTCCATTTCTTCCATTTCTTGTAGGCATCACGCAGTCAAACATATCGATTCCTAAATCAATACATTCCAATAAATCCCAAGGTGTTCCAACACCCATTAAATAACGTGGTTTATTGCTAGGTAAATTCTGGGTACATAGTGCCGTAAACTCATACATCATTTCGGGCGGCTCTCCAACACTCAAGCCTCCTATTGCATTTCCTGCTGCATTTTTTGAAGCAATAAAATCACAGGATTCTTTTCGTAAATCTTTGAAAGTACTTCCTTGAACAATGGGAAATAAATTCTGTGTATACCCATATTTATCAGGCGTTTCCGCTAAACGAGCAAAACATCTATCCAACCAGCGATGTGTTAGCTGCATGCTTTTTTTAGCATACTGATAATCACTTGGATAAGGAGGACATTCATCAAATGCCATGATGATATCTGCACCAATACTTCTTTGTATATCCATTACCGATTCAGGTGAAAACAAATGCTTGCTCCCATCAATATGCGATTGAAAAACAACCCCTTCTTCTTTTATTTTTCTATTTTCTGCCAAAGAAAATACCTGGTAACCACCACTGTCTGTTAGGATAGGCCTATCCCAACCCATGAATCGATGCAATCCACCTGCAGCTTCTAGCACTTCTGTGCCTGGTCTCAAATACAAATGATAGGTATTACCCAAAATGATTTGTGCCTGAATATCCGATTTCAATTGTTGTTGAGTAACCGCTTTAACAGACCCAACTGTACCCACTGGCATAAAAATGGGCGTTTCAATCATACCATGATCCGTTGTAATTATTCCAGCTCTTGCGGAGGAATTGGTACTTGTTTTTTCAAGTGAAAACTGAAGTGCAGCCATTTGGCAAAAATAAGGGTAGTTATTGTATCATACACAAGCTTCCTACCTTAGTTCAAAATCCTTATTTTTGCGGCATGATCATACCCTCTATTGTCTGGACCATTTGTTTTGGACTATTCTGTGCAATCATCCTTATCCAACTTTTCTATTATGGCTACTTTTTTCTTCGATTGGCTAATTTTAAACAGGTATCCAAAGAAAACACGGTAGAACATCCGGTTTCAGTGGTGATCTGTGCTAGAGATGAAGCACATAATTTGGTTAAAAATCTCCCAGGAGTACTGGTGCAAAATTATAAAACTACCCATGAAGTAGTGTTGGTAAATGACAATTCATCTGATGAAAGCAAATACGTTATTGATGAGTTCAAGCGATCTTTCAAAAATTTAAATATGGTGGAACTAACCCAGGAAGCCATCATGATCACTGGGAAAAAATTTCCACTTTCAATGGGCATTAAAAGTGCTAAGTATGAAATTGTATTATTAACAGATGCAGATTGTGTTCCGGCATCTGAATATTGGATTCAAAAAATGCAAGATACTTATACAGATGAAATTGAAATTGTGTTAGGATATGGCGCTTATCATAAACAGCCTGGTCTTTTAAATAAATTAATTCGTTTTGAAACCTTCCATACTGCCATCCAATATTTATCTTATGCAATTGCAGGAACACCTTATATGGGAGTGGGAAGAAATTTGAGTTACAAAAAAAATGTCTTCCTTAGAAATAAAGGATTTTCTTCGATCAATCAGATACCAAGTGGCGATGATGATTTATTCATCAACCAAGTTGCTACCTCAACCAATACAGCCATTTCAATAGATCCAGATACATTTACTTTAAGCGACTCTAAAAAAACTTGGAATGAGTGGCTTTCTCAAAAATACAGACACTATACTACCAGTAAATAT
>REAV01000187.1 GCA_004294465.1 Sphingobacteriia bacterium
ATAAAATATGGGGAGTTTTTATTTGCATTCCACGTAGTTATTTTATGTTGGGTTTTATCAAGAAATTCAATGCAATTTTGATCAGCAATAAAGACAAAATGCATTTTCTTATTTAAATTATTGATAAGTGTGAGTTCATAATTTAACTTAGTGTGTTGAATACTATAATATGCTATTTCTGAAAAGTTAAGTTTATGAGTTGAATTATTCACACTAATAACAACACAGTCGTTTTCAGAAAGATCAAAATTTACTGTTTTTGAAAAAAATCGTTTAATAATAGCAGTGCCAAAAATTGCCAATAAGAAAAAACCAATTATCATCCCGCCTGGAATAATATAATTATCATCTAAATATTTAGAAGCAAAATTCGAAACCAAAAAAATAGATGGAATCCAAATAATAAGTATTACTATATATATTTTAGAACCATCATAGGATATTAACTCGTACTTCAAGGAGAAAATTATTGATTACTAAACTGTTTCTTTAGAACTGGTAAATCATTTTGAGCAATTTCCCATACCAATTTAAAACTCACTCCAAAATATTCATGTATTGAAATATTTCTAAACCCTCTGATGGGTAACCAATCAATTTCAGGATGCATTTCTTTAAACTCATTTGATAATTGATTACATGCTTCCCCAATTATTTCAATCTGTTTGATAGTTGCAAAACGCTTTTCAGAATTGGAAAGGAAATCATCAAAGTTTACCCCTTTAAGATATTGTTCAACTTCTGAAATTGCATCTAGTATGTGCATTACTCTTGCCGCATCATTAATCTGCCCTCTCATAAATCAATACTTTTTCTAAGTCTATAATTGGGCTTATATGAGGAGATAAACCATCAGAAGATACTAAATCAACTTTCTTTTTTAATAACAATGCTAACTCAGATTGGTAGGTAAAAAATTTCATTCCGATAGGTGTAGAATGGTCTAACTCAACCAAAATATCAAAATCACTAGATTCATTTGCTTCATTTCTTGCTCTTGAACCAAATAGATAAGCTTTCTTAACAGGAACGCCCGAAAAGAAATCTTTCAATAATAGTTCATCAGAAACAGACAAATTCATGATATAAAGATAAATAAATGATTTAAACAGTTATATGATCATTCCCAAAATACCCATGCAACACTTTCGGCAATTGAATACCCGCTTCGGTTTGGTTATTCTCTAATAAGCAAGCTACTATTCGAGGTAGTGCCAATGAACTTCCATTTAAAGAATGCGCCAATTGGGTTTTTCCATCGGCACCTTTAAAGCGGCATTTCATTCTATTGGTCTGGTAATTTTCAAAATTACTTACACTACTCACTTCTAACCAACGTTGCTGAGCTGCGCTGTACACTTCAAAATCATAGGTAATCGCGCTTGTAAAGCTCATATCACCTCCGCGTAAACGTAAAATGCGATAAGGCAATTCCAGTGATTGCAATAAACGCTCAACATGCTCAATCATATCTTGCAAGATTGCATAACTTTTATCGGGATGCGCTATTTGAATAATTTCTACTTTCTCAAATTGATGCAACCTGTTTAATCCACGAACATCTTTTCCATAACTGCCTGCCTCTCTTCTAAAACAAGGAGAATAAGCGGTCATTTTTATTGGCAATTCTTCTTCTTTTAAAATGGTATCACGGTATACATTGGTTACAGGTACTTCTGCTGTTGGAATTAAATAAAAATCGTCTTCAGTGGCATGGTACATCTGCCCCTCTTTATCGGGCAATTGACCTGTAGCATAAGCAGATGCTGCATTCACCATAAATGGTGGAAGGTATTCGGTGTATCCAGCAGCTGTATTAAAATCTAAAAAATATTGAATCAAAGAGCGTTGCAATTTGGCTCCCTTACCTATATAAACCGGAAAACCACTACCTGTGATTTTATTGCCTAATTCAAAATTGATCAAATTGTATTTGGTAGTTAAGTCCCAATGCGGAACTGCGGTTGCTGGTAAAGTTGGAATAGTGCCCCCGGTTCTTACTATTTCATTTTCTTCGGGTGTTTTGCCAGCAGGCACTTCATCAGCAGGCAAATTGGGTAATTGTACTAAAGCCTCAGCCAGGTCTTTTTCTACTACCGCCATTTGTTCTTTCAGGGGTTCAAGGGTTTGCTTCCATTCGGCCACGTTTGTTTTAATCAATTCTGCCCCGGCTTTATCGCCCTTACCCATCATCATCCCTATTTCTTTAGATGCCGCATTCACTTTTGCCTGGGTATCGTCGAAAGCTGCCTGCAATCTTTTGCGTTCATCATCTAGCTGTACAATGGTATCTACCATTGCTAAATTGCTAAAATTCTTTTTAGCTAATTTTTCTTTCACCATTGCTGGATTAGCCCTCAAAACACTCACCTGTAACATAAATTGCCAATTTTGCTGCAAATATACCGCTTGGTAGTGGATGATGGCATTCCAAGAGCCTTTACCTTTGCAGCATGTTTATTACCGACGATTTACAGCAGCGATGGTGGGCTTTAGAAGCCAAAATGATGGCCAGATTCGATAAAAAGCCCGATTTAGAAGCCATTTTGTTCCTTATTGGCATGCAGGAAACGCAAGAAAAAATATCCAAAGAGGAAAAGCAAGACCTCATGCACGTGGCCGTTTGCACGGTTTTAGCTCAAAGTGGCTATTATCTAGTCGAAGGGCATGATCCAGATCATTGGCCTCATTTTAAACAATTGAAACAATTGCCCGAAATGAGCTTAACCGAGCAAGAAAACTTCATTAAAGACCATGTATTATTGTATTTTGAGCAACAAGGATTTTAATTGCCTTTTTTAATGAATATTTGTACTATAAAAAATCAGTTATATGAATTTTCCTGAAGAATTACGTTACACCAAAGACCATGAATGGATTCGCCTAGAAGGCAATGTTGCAACAATTGGAATTACCGATTTTGCACAACATGAATTAGGTGATATTGTATATGTAGATATCAATACCGTTGGAAAAGAATTAGCCAGCGAAGAAATCTTTGGAACTGTAGAAGCTGTAAAAACAGTAAGTGATTTGTTTTTACCTGTAGCAGGAACTGTTTCTGAAGTAAATGCATTATTAGAAAAACAACCTGAATTGGTAAATACCGACCCATATGGTGATGGTTGGATGATCAAAATGACTGTTAAAGATATTGCTTCAGTTGAAGGTTTATTAAGTAAAGAAGCATACGCATCATTGGTTGGATAACTATTTACTTATGTCATGAAATACAATCAGCTAAAAAAGATACTTGGTTTAAAAAAGGCTGAAATCTCTTTGGAGAATAAGATTTTTAACCTTGTTTCTTTTTTGGTTTTTGTAGCAATGTCTATTGCATTCATCAGCAATATATATTTAGGCAGGAATTTTATTCAAAACGCCCTTGTTTTTGCTTTACTATTAGTTTCATTTTATTTCTTTTATCTTTCTCGTTATAAAGATTTATACCAACCAATTGCTGGCTGGTATGTACTATTCTGCCATTTATTTTATATCCCCATTTGGTTTACCAATGGTGGCATGGAAGGCCCTACTATCATCGCTTACAGCCTGATTGTTGTAGTGGCAATGTTTATCCTTCAAAAAAAATACCACGCTCCATTTATTGCAATAACCATTGCAATAATAATGGGTTTGATTTTCTTAGAGCAAAAATATCCAGATTGGATAATGCCCTATGCCAATGCAAAAATCAGACAAGCAGATTTATTGGTTACGCTCTTTTTATATTTTGGCATTATAGGAGTTACCGCTAGTTTATATAAAAGAACATACGATCTGGAAAGAAAGAACTTGATGAAAAAATCAAGCGACTTAGAAGATTCGCAAACCTATTTATCTGCTACAAAACTACAAGCAGAAGAAGCTACTAAAGCCAAATCGAAGTTCTTGGCCAATATGAGTCATGAAATTAGAACGCCCTTAAATGGTATTATAGGAACGATTGATTTGATGAAGCATACAACATTAACTGCAGAACAAGAAGAACTAATGTTATCGCTAAAGTCGAGCAGTAGTGTTTTATTAGATATTATTAATGATGTTCTAGATATTTCTAAAATAGAAGCCGATAAACTAGATATATTCGAAGGGCCTTGTAATATCAACACCATTATTAAAAATGTAATTGAGATTAGCTCACCAAGAATTGGAGCATTGGAAAAAAATATTGAACTGAGTGTTTGGATCGATCCAAAAATCGAATCAGAAATTATTGCTGATGAGAGCAGGATAAAACAGGTATTGATTAATCTGGTTGGTAATGCCATTAAGTTTACAGAAGCAGGTTCTATCAAAATTGAAGTGAATTCCATATCAGTTGATGAATCCTTACAAGAATTACAGTTTTCTATTTCAGATACAGGCATCGGTATAAGCGAAAAAAATATTCAACAATTATTTATTCCATTTAGTCAAATCGATAATTCAGCCACCAGAAAATACAGTGGAACTGGTCTAGGGCTTTCTATTAGTAGAAAAATCATTGAAGAAATGGGGGGTAGAATCTGGATCGAAAGCAAAGAAGGTAAGGGTTCGAAATTTAGTTTTATCATCCCAGTTCAAATCAACCTGGTTAAAAAAGACCACTCTACTGCTTTGAATACCAGCATAGAACATTTAGAATCAAATACAAGTACTAAGGGATTAAAAATTTTGGTTGCAGAAGACAATGGGATGAATCAATTATTGGCTAAAAAAATGTTCGCTAAAATAGGTTACCCAATTGAAATAGCGAATAATGGAAAAGAGGCATTTGATAAAGCAAGATTACACCATTATGATATCATTTTCATGGATATTCATATGCCTGAGATGGATGGTTTAGAAGCCGCCAATGCCATTCTTCAAAGTGACATAAGCATCAAACCAATTATTGTTGCAATGACTGCCAATGTGGTAAAAGAAGCAGAAGCCGATTGCTTATCTGCCGGAATGAAAGACATCATTACAAAACCTTTTACAATTGATCAATTGAGAACAATTTTAGAGAAATGGACCTCCTAGTCATACAATTATGAACAAACATTTCTCCTTCATTTATCTTTTACTTTTTGTTATTGCTTTCTTTGGAAGTTTTTATTTGTTCACACTACCAGGGAATAGTTTGCCTACTATTTATTGGCTGGATATTCCTTTTTTGGATAAATACATTCACGCGGGCATTTTTTTTATTCTTTGTTTTACAGCTACCATAGCTTGGAAAGTAAACAATCGAGGAAAGATTAATCTACCAATTACAATTGGTATTATTTTGTTTTTTATAAGCTATGGGATTGGTATAGAATTTTACCAGGAAAACTATGTTGAAGGAAGGGCTTTTGAATTGTTGGATTTTGTTGCTGATACGATTGGATGCATGCTATTTTTATGCTGGTTTGTTATTGGGGGGTTCTCTAAAAAAGTTGGTCCCGATAGAAATCGGGACCTCAACCAAAACTAACTGCTTATGAGAAACTTTTAATGCTATTCTTTTATTACTAATTCAATTAACGTGCCACAATTTGTTTTGCTTTTGTTAAAGCCTTTATAATAGATACAAGTTAATTCTTTTTTGTTGCTTTATAAAGTTCTATATAATAGACGATATACACTTAGAAAGGATTAATAAGGAAATGTTAAAGAATCAACCACCTAAATAGTACTTTTACAGCTTATATGACATACCTTAATTGGAACGATAGTATTAATTTTTTGGGTAAACTAACATTCCGTAGGTTTTGGAATGCCTCTAAAGTGTACTTCAGCTTCCAATTGTCTAAATTAACAAGGAACCCAATTCATTGGGGTCTTCCCATTTCCATTTCCTTTGAACCAACCACTTCATGCAATCTTCGTTGCCCGGAATGTCCGAGTGGATTGAGGGAGTTTAGTCGCCCTACGGGAATGTTGCAAAAGGACTTTTTTAAAGAAACCATAAACGATATATATAAAGACTTGCTTTACCTGATCTTTTATTTCCAAGGCGAGCCCTTTTTAAATCCACAATTCTTAGATATGGTGGCCTACGCCCATCAAAAAGGTTTATATACTGCCACTTCCACCAATGCGCATTACCTAACTGATGAAAAAGCTAAAAAAACTGTAGAAAGTGGCTTAGATCGTTTGATTATTTCGATTGATGGAACTTCTCAAGATGTGTATGAACAATACCGTATAGGTGGTAAACTGGAGAAAGTATTGGAAGGAGCCCAAAATGTAGTAAAATGGAAAAAAAAACTCAAAAGTAAAACCCCGTTTATTTTCTTTCAGTTTTTAGTTGTGAAACCCAATGAACACCAGATTGAGGAAGTGAAAAAATTGGGAGCTTCCATTGGAGTAGACCAAGTTAGATTTAAAACGGCCCAGGTGTACGATTACGAAAATGACCCCAATCAATTGATTCCAACCAATAACAAATACAGTCGTTATAAAAAAGACGCATCGGGTAAAATGAAAGTGAAAAGTGGCCTCAGTAATCATTGTTGGAAATTATGGCATGCCAATGTGATTACCTGGGATGGATTGGTTGTACCTTGTTGTTTTGATAAAGATGCCATGCATCAATTGGGAAATTTAAAAACACAATCATTTAAAGAAACCTGGCACAATGAAAATTATCAGCAGTTTAGAAAAGAACTGATGACCAGCAGGCGTAATATTGACATTTGCGCTAATTGCAGCGAAGGTTTAAGTGTTTGGGAGGATTAATATGAGCATAGAAAAAGATATTCAGCAACAAAAATTCAGAAATAGCTATCAAAAAGCTGCTGTGAATATTTTATTTTCTGCCAATTGGCTCAACGAAAAAATTAAAGCGTTTTTACAGGAAGAAGATATTACTCCTCAACAATACAATATACTTCGCATTCTTAAAGGTAGTAAGAAACCACTGAGTACATTACAAATTAGGGCACTTATGCTCGATAAAATGAGTGATACTAGTAGAATTGTAGACCGATTATTAATAAAAGGCTTAGTAGAAAAGAAAATATCTTTCACTGATAAGCGTTTGGTAGATGTAAATATTGCCAAGAAAGGAATCCAACTGATTGAACGACTAGATCTTCAGAACGAAAACTTGGATGGTATTCTACAACAATTAAATGAAGAAGAAGTGATTTTACTCAATGATTTATTGGATAAAATGCGCTTTAAAGATTGATTTAAAATATTTTGAATAATGAAAAACCAGATGAAATACTTTTTTGCAGTTGTATTGTCAGTAATGGTGTATTCGGCCAATGCTCAACAGTCTCCCAATTATGAATTCAGGGGTGTATGGGTAGCCAGTGTAGAAAACATAGATTGGCCAAGTAAAAAGGGCTTATCGGTAGCTCAACAAAAAGAAGAATATATACGATTGCTCGATATGCATCAGGCCAATGGCATGAATGCAATGGTGGTTCAAATTCGCCCGGCAGGTGATGCTTTATATCCATCACAATATGAGCCTTGGAGTGAATATTTAACAGGAAAACAGGGCTTACCGCCAACCCCTTATTACGATCCATTAGAATTCATGATAACCGAAACACATAAACGTGGTATGGAGTTTCATGCCTGGGTTAATCCTTATAGAGCTGTTTTCAATATTTTAAAATCATCTGTTTCACCAACACATGTTACCAAACTTCACCCAGAATGGTTTGTAGTTTATGGCGACAAAAAATATTTTAATCCTGGACTTCCTGAAGTTCGCGAACATACTGTTCGAGTAATTAAAGATATAGTTGCTCGATACGATGTAGATGCCATTCACATGGACGACTATTTTTATCCATACAGAATTGCTGGTAAAGAATTTCCTGATCAAAAATCATTTGAGCAATATGGTGGAAAGCTCAAAAAAGATGATTGGAGAAGAAGTAACTGCGATAGCATCATCGTTCAATTGTATAGAACTATTAGAGCAACTAACCCAAGGGTAAAATTTGGAATTAGTCCTTTTGGAGTGTGGCGCAATAAAAGCCAAGATCCGATGGGAAGTGATACAAAAGCAGGTCAGACCAATTACGACGATTTATATGCCGATATTTTATTATGGCTAGATAAAGGTTGGATTGATTATGTAACTCCTCAATTGTATTGGGAGAGAGGTCATAAATTGGCAGAATTTGATGTGCTTTTAAAATGGTGGAACAACAATGGATACGGCAAGCATATATATATAGGTCAAGGTATTTATAGAGCAGGAACTAATGATGCCTGGAAAGATAAAAATGAATTGCCCAATCAAATTCAGGAATTGAGAAAATACAAAACTACTCAAGGAAGTATTTATTTCAGCAGCAAAACTTTTGATAAAAATCCCAATGGCTGGAATGACAGTTTGAGAAATAACTATTATCATTATCCAGCTTTAGTTCCTCCGATGCCTTGGATCAATAATGATGCTCCTGAACAACCAACCATAGTTAAAAAGTCTTCTACTGAATTTCAACTTAGTTATGTTGGCAATTTAGCATTGAAAGGATTCGGTCTATTCTTAGTCCCTAACAATAAAGAAGTAAAATTTATAAATGGTCAATTGGTGCAACTGTTGATTACTGACAAAAATATTTTATTGGATCTAGCGAAAGTTCCTGAAACTATGGGAATGAAAATATGTGTTGCTACAATTGATATAAATAATAATGTGAGTGCGCTTAAGATTGTACAATAATAAGTCTGAATATAAGTATTTCAAAATACTATTCTTTTCTTTCTTCATTTGTATGACTACTAATTCACAAGTAGTTAATACAGGAATTAACGACACTGCAGCAGAAAAAAGCTTGAAAAAATTCAATGTGTCGGCATATGTTGACACTTATTGGGGAACTGATTTTCAAAATAAAAATCATTCAGATATTCCTTATATGGTATCAATGAATAAAATCAATCAACCATATATCAATTTGGCGATGATTGATTTTAGGTATCAAAGTAAAAACTTTCGAGTAAAATTGTTACCGGGGTTCGGAACCTATATGAAAGCTAATTACAGCAACGAAAACGGTATAGCACAATATTTAGTAGAAGCAAATGCAGGAATTTTACTTTCGAAAAAAAGAGCGATCTGGTTAGATGCAGGAATATTAAGTTCTCCATATACCAATGAAAGCGCCATCAGTAAAGACCAGCTTTTATATACAAGAGCACTGGGTCCAGAATATTCACCTTACTATTTAACAGGCTTTAAAGCAAGTATACCTATTCAGAAAAAAATAAATCTCTATTTGTATCTTATTAATGGATGGCAAGAAATAAAAAGGCAGGGTAATAGTTTAGCCTTTGGAACGCAAGTTGAATATAGACCTAATGATAAAAATTTATTCAACTGGAACACTTATTTTGGTAACGAATCTTCTTCTATTACGCCCAGTTACCGAAATCGATATTTTACAGATTTTTATTGGCTACACAATCCTAATAAAAAAATGGCAATTGCATTAAGTGCGTATTGGGGAATTCAGGAAAAAATAATTGCAAACGGAAATAAGGTGTCAAATAATTGGGGGCAAATGAATCTATCGATGTCTTATCAGTTTGCAAAAAAATGGTCTGTTTCGGGAAGAGTAGAGCGTTTTATAGACCCAAATTCTGTGATGGTTAATCCTATAACTCCAATAAATGGATTTTCTACAAATAGTGTTAGCACTTGTTTAAATCTTTCCATTAATGAGCATATTTTATGGCGTACAGAATGCAGGATATTTAGTAGCGCTAATAATCTTTATTTAAATCAGCAAAATATACCTGCCAATCAATTGGTCTGGGGCATTAGCAGCATAACGATTCGGTTTTAACCAAATACCACTTCATTCAGCGCACCTGGCCATTTTCCAAATTTATCGTCCACGGCTTTGTATCGACAATTAAAAATGCCTTTTAGCTGAGATCTGACCATAATGGTATTGGCAATATCACCCAAGAACCAAAGAGGCAATTTATAATGTACAATATCGGTCATTTCTACCCCGCCATCGATGGCCTTGAAATGATGCTGGTGGTGCCACATACTATATGGACCGTAGCGTTGTTCATCTACAAAATATTGCTGTTCGCTAACATGGGTGATTTCTGTCATCCAATACAATGGAATTCCGGCAATCGGACGAACAGTATATTCAATAATTTGACCCGGATACATAACCGACCCATGGTGTTTACTAATAATGTTAAATCCCAAATTATCTGGAGTGATTTCTTTTAGATTATCGGGTTTACTAAAAAAATCCCAGGCTTTTTCTAAGGAAATGGGGATTTTTTGGACTGTTTTGATATTGTATACTTTCGACATAATAATGCTATTCATTAAATAACAGTTTTAAAGTAATAAGGTTCATGGTATCTTTATTGTATGGCAACAAAGCAAGAACAACTGGTACATTTTCAACGAATTTATGAGTCGTTGAATGATACACAGAAAAAAGCGGTAGATAGTTTGGAAGGGCCTGTTATGGTTATTGCAGGTCCTGGTACAGGCAAAACCCAAATCTTGAGTGCAAGAATTGGGAAAATATTACTTGATACTGATACAAGACCCGAAAATATCCTTTGTTTAACATATACTGATGCTGGCGTAATGGCTATGCGCAAAAGATTGCTTGGATTTATTGGACCAGATGCCTACAAGGTGAATATTTATACTTTTCATGCTTTTTGTAATGATATTATTCAAGACAATTTGTCTTTATTTGAAAAAACAGCATTAGACCCCATTTCCGAATTAGAAAGCATTGAACTCTTTAAAGATTTAATTGATTCATTTCCTAAAAATCATCCACTCAAAAGATACAGAGGCGATGTGTATTTTGAAATCAATAATCTTAAGCAGCTTTTCAGTAATATGAAAAGAGAAGGATGGGCTAGCACAGCAATTATAGATGCCATTGATACTTATATTGCCGATCTATCCACAAGAGATGAATATGTATATCAAAGAGCATACAAACAATTTAAAAAAGGTGATTTAAAACAAAATAAAATTGATGAAGAAATTGAAAAAATGGAAAAGCTGCGTGCAGCAGTAAAGGAGTTTGATCGTTTTCAGGAAATGATGCAGCAAAGAAATCGATACGATTTTGATGACATGATCAATTGGGTATTGCGGGCATTTAAGGATAATAAATTACTTCTTTCAAGGTATCAAGAACAGTATCAATATATTTTGGTCGATGAATACCAAGATACCAGTGGAACCCAAAATAGTTTAGTAGAATTATTGACTGGATTTTGGGAATTGCCCAATATTTTTGTGGTGGGTGATGATGATCAAAGTATTTATCGTTTTCAAGGAGCGAATATTGAAAACATGGAACAATTCGCTGGAAAATATGCTGCATCCCTTCTTACCATTGTACTAACAAATAATTACCGATCAACTCAACCCATATTGGATGTATCTAAAACATTGATTGATCGCAATGATGAACGTTTAGTAAAAAAGATTGAAGGTCTTACTAAAGATCTGCAAGCATCCAATACAAAAATTAACAAGATTACTTCTCCTCCATTGTTGCGTGAATACGAAAGCCAACAACAGGAAATGATTCATCTGACTACCGAAGTAACGGAGTTGCTCAAAATTGGCATTGAACCAGGTAAAATTGGTATAATTTATAAAGAGAATAAATATGGAGAGGAGTTAAGTCAATATTTTAAGCAAAAGAATATTCCTATTTACAGCAAACGAAACCTGAATATTTTGCAATTGCCCATTGCCCAGAAAATAATTTTGATATTAAAATATCTAGCCGCCGAGCACGATATTCCTTATGGTGGAGATGAAATGTTATTTGAGATAATGCATTTTGATTGGTTTGGAATTCCTTCTATTGAAATTGCTAAGATGAGTTCGGCAGTGGCCGATAAAAGGTTTGGAGAAGATAAAATATCGCTTCGAAAATTAGTATTCAATAATGCCAATCTTCCTCCCAGAGACTTATTTTCAGTTCCGGTAAATGGCTTAAAAGAATTGAGTAATGCATTAGAACAATTAATTACAGATGTATCCAACGAAACATTGCAAACCCTATTTGAAAATGTAATTCAAAAAGCAGGTGTTTTAACCTATATCATGCAACACCAAGAAAAACACTGGCTGCTGCAAATTTTAACTGGTCTATTTAATTTTATTAAAGAAGAAACAAGAAGAAAACCTAGTCTGAGTTTACAAGAATTGGTTACTGTACTCGAGCTAATGGAAAAAGAATCCATCAGTTTGCCCCTGGTACAAGTCAGTGGAAATGATAAAGGAGTGAATTTGCTTACCGCGCACGGTTCTAAAGGTTTGGAATTTGAATATGTATTTATCGTTGGAGCCAATGCAGCTTTTTGGGAAAAGAAAAGAAAACCAGGTGGCGGATATTCCATGCCAGATACATTGTTTAGCTCTCAGCCCAATTCAACAGACCAAGAAGAATTAAGAAGATTGTTTTATGTTGCCGTAACAAGAGCAGAAAAACAGTTAGCTATCTCTTATAGTAATTTCAAAAATGATGGAAAGGCTTTGGAGCCATCTATGTTTATTGCCGAAATTCAAGAGCAACATCATTTAGAAGTAGAGCAAATAAAAATACCTGTTGAAACAATTAGTGAATTCAGTGCATTGGCATTTGAAAAAGTATTGCAGCCAGAAATAGAAAAAGTAGAAGCTGAATTCATCAACAGGTTACTCGATAAATTTGTAATGAATGTAACTGCATTGAATAATTATTTAAAATGTCCTTTGCAGTTTTATTTTAATAATTTGGTCAGGGTTCCATCGGGAAAATCTGAATCAACAGAATTTGGTTCGGCTGTTCACTATGCTTTACAGAAGTTATTCCAGCAAATGCAGGAGCAAGAGTCTTTTCCAGTATTAAAAGTTTTTATTGGAGAATTCGAATGGTATATGCGCAGGCATAGAGAAAATTTTACCAAAGAACAATTTGCCAGAAGAATGGAATACGGACAGGAAGTACTTAAGAATTACTACAATGCTTACTTGAACGAATGGAATAAAATAGTAGTCATTGAAAGAACCATTAAAAATGTGGTGGTGAATGGAGTGCCATTAAAAGGGAAATTGGATAAAATTGAATTCAATGGTAAAACAGTCAATGTAGTTGATTATAAAACAGGTGATATAGAAAAAGCAAAAGATAAATTGTTGCCTCCAAATGACAAATATCCTCATGGAGGTGATTATTGGCGTCAGGCGGTTTTTTATAAAATTCTAGTGGACAATTATGATCAAAAGAATTGGCAGGTAGTAAGTAGTGAATTCGATTTTATAGAACCCGATAAGAAAAAAGAATATCAAAAAATAAAATTGGTGATTTCGCCAGAAGATATTGCAACCGTTACACACCAGATTGATGAAGTATGGGAAAAAATTCAAGCCAAAGACTTTTATACAGGTTGCGGAAAACCGGATTGCCATTGGTGCAGCTTTGTTAAAACCAATGAATTGGCAATTGCTTTACACGAATTGGATGAAGATGGAGAAAATCTTGAATTGAATTAATTGAAAGAATTATGTTTGCACTATCTATGCTTGAATCATCTATACTTGAATTTCGCTCTTTATTAACTAAAATACTGGGTTTTGCTTTTTGGTGTATCATTTGCATGTATATGAGCTCTTGTGCAAATATCATTCCACCAAGCGGAGGAGCGAGAGACAGTTTGCCACCCAAACTCTTATCTGCATTACCGAAAGATTCAGCAGTTAATACAAATCCTAAATTGATTACACTCAATTTTAATGAATATATAACCCTTCAAAATGTAAATGAAAACTTAATAGTATCTCCTACGATTAAAAACAATCCAATCATTGATTATAAATTAAGGTCAGTTACCATAAAATTAAAAGATTCATTAGACCCGAATACTACTTATTCACTTCATTTTGGAGAAGCCATTAGGGATGTGAATGAAGGAAATATTTTAAGAAACTTTGCATATGTATTTTCAACCGGAAAAACCAT
>REAV01000188.1 GCA_004294465.1 Sphingobacteriia bacterium
AGGCTTTTCTTTCGAATGGTTTGTTCAGATTTTCCGGTAATTTTAAGTGAGCCATCTGCCTCATTTTCTTTCATGTAACCATTTTGCTTGAGGTCTTCAATAAAATCCCCCATGCCATATTCGTCGCTGGTAAACTTATACTTATTGTCTAATTCATTCATCCAGCTCAACGCCTCTGATGCATCTCCATTCGTATATCCAAGCAATTGCATGAAAATATCCAGCATTTGCTCAAATTTGGTTTTCCCATCTTCATTGGGATTGAACTGCAAAAAACGATGACCGATCATGAATGTAAATTAGCTAAAATAGTAACAGATATAAAAGAGAATAGTCAAGTGAAGTTTCCCAGACTCACTTTCACCAAATACCTAAAAATTGGCTGATTCAGCTACAATGAAAGAACTCGCCCCAACAAGTTGGGTCTCAGACAGCTTTCATTGTTAACGCTTTATCAGCCAATTTTCTTAACGGTATTTGTTACATGTTCGTCTAGAAAATCTTCTCTTGAACTATATCCCTATTTTATCGAATCTCTTGGCGCCATCAATTTGCCTGGAATTTGAATAGCTGGATTGTAAATGGTTTTCATTTTTTCCATTCCATCCATATAACTTTCCGCCATTCTTTTTTCATCTTCCATCATCTCTGCTTTAAACCCAGTTAAGGTATTGTAGTACTTCACTTGTTGTTGCAGGTCTTTCTTAACGGAATTTGAAACCTTATCAATCAGGGCTTTATCATCAGCTAAATAGCATGCTTCTAAGAACATTAAAGAATTACGATTATGCATATTTCCTCTACTCACCATACCGTAGGGCATATTTTCTTCCAGCATCATCTTATCTACTTTCTCCAATACTTTACGGGCTTCTTCTTTTCTTCCTGAATTGGCCAAATCAATCGATAAATCTGCATAAGCCGACCTTATACTGTTTAAGTGTCTTCTATTTTCTTCATCGAAATACACCCCTTTTAGATTTGCATTGCCACCAACAAATACATTGAGTGCTTTGTCTTTCATCCAATCAGCATTTACACGTGAGTTTTCAACTGGTACTAAACGAAAACTCAAACCATCTCTGCGCAAAAATTGATCAAAGCCTAAATCAACACTTGAATTAGTGAAATAGATTGGTCTATTCCATTT
The DNA here is from genome assembly GCA_004294465.1 of Sphingobacteriia bacterium. Classification (GTDB taxonomy): domain Bacteria; phylum Bacteroidota; class Bacteroidia; order Chitinophagales; family Chitinophagaceae; genus Sediminibacterium. The sequence goes on from REAV01000188.1 coordinate 1,151, forward strand.
TGCAGCAGCGATGATATTTAAAACAGCCATATCATTTTTTAACATAGATGATTTGGGCAATTCAAAACGCAATTCACTAACCACACTATCCGTAGGGTTCACCGTTTTATTAGCAATAACGGCTTCCTTATTTACTGGAACAGCAAATTTGCGAACCGGGAAAGTACTTAATGCGTCACCATTTCCACGATCTTCCATTTTAGTAGGATCATCACTGCCCACATAGTTTTTCATTAGATCGTATAGATCATAGTATTGATTTTCTGGAATACCTGGTTTAGGGCGATACAATGCATAATCGCGTTTTCCGCCTTCAATTTGTTCTGCAGTCCAAATAACATCGATTGGTCCACTTTGATTAACCTTGTAACGGAGTTCATTGATATACCAGTCAATTCCTAATAAGCTGTAGTTGATCACTCTAATATCCGGACGTATACCTTCTACTTCCTGAGCATACCATAATGGATAGGTATCGTTATCACCAAATGTAAATAGAATGGCATTGGGTGCACAACTTTCTAAATAATCTTTTGCCAAATCTCTTGATAAAACTTTATTGCTTCTATCATGATCATCCCATTCTTGCTGAGCCATGATTGCAGGAACAGCCAATAAACAAACAACTGTTGAAACAGTTGCAGCTAAGCCTGGCTTTAATTTTCTTTGCAATAAAGACGCAACACCTAAAACACCTAAGCCTATCCAAACTGCGAAAGCATAAAAACTTCCTACATATGCATAATCTCGTTCACGTGGTTGATTACCTGCTTGATTCAAATAAATCACAATGGCAAAACCAGTCATGAAGAACATTAAAAAATTAGTCAACGCATCGTCTCCTTTTCTTTTAAATTGATAGAACAATCCAATCAATCCTAAGATCAAAGGCAATGCAAATAGTTTATTATTGGCTTTATTATTTTTGATGGAATCAGGTAATGCTGATTGATCACCTAAAATAATATTATCAATAAAAGAAATACCTGTTATCCAATTACCATCTCTCACATTTCCATTATAAACTCCTTGTAAATCATTTTGTTTACCCGAAAAATTCCACATGAAATAGCGGAGGTACATCCAAGAAATTTGATAGCCTACAAAAAACTTTATATTATCAACTTGATTAGGTGCTCGATCATAACCTCCATCTTTTAATTTAGGAATATTTAAAAATTGCGCATAATAATATGCATGGTATTGATCGTCACTGGCATCCCAAACACGTGGGAAAACCATTTTATCTTCAGGAGCATAAACATATTTTTTGTCCTGACCTTGTTCAATGTATTTGTCCTTTGATTTTTGGTACTTCATTCCTGTACTCTTTAAATCAACAGGATTAGCAGTAAATTTTTGTCCGTACAAAAGCGGAAAATCACCATACTGTTCACGACCCAAATAACCTACTAAACTCATTGGATTATCTACATTGTACATATCTACCGATGGATTTGCATTACTGCGGATCATGGTAGTTAAATAAGTACTATACCCAATAAACATGAATGAAATGCACCAAATAGATAAAGTTAAATAAGGCCAAGCTTTTTTCGCAGCAATTTTAAGACCATACCAAAGTAAACCACCAATTAAAACAAAGAAAAATGCAAAGCCAGAAAAGAATGGCAACCCTGCTCCGTTTACAAACCAACGGTCAAAATTACCCGCCATCTTTACAGAATATTGAATAATACCTACTTGAATCAATCCTGTAATCATACATCCTAAAAGAAAAAAGATATAAATACCACCTGCATAATCTTGTTGAGTTGGATTCCATTTTTCAATCAAGAATAATAAACCAACCGCAATAATAGTTCCTAAAATCACCAAGCCACCCATTGTTCCATCCATTGGAACATTATCAGTAGCATCTGCACTTGCCATTATTAATGAACCAACAAAAGCAAGTATTCCACCAACAACTGCTAACTTAATAAACCAACTACGAATCAAAGTATAATTGAATGTTTCTCTCCTTCTGAAATAATACACCATTACAATTGCAGGAATGGTCAATAGATTTAGTAAGTGAACACCAATAGACAATCCCATCATAAAGAATATGAAAACGATCCAACGATCTGCTCCTGGCTCATCTGCTGCGTGTTCCCATTTAAGAATTGCCCAAAATACAATTGCAGTGAAAAAACTAGACAAAGCATATACTTCACCCTCTACTGCACTATACCAAAAAGAGTCACTAAATGTATACGCCAATGCGCCTACCACTCCAGCACCCATAATACTCCATAATTGATAAGCATTTAAGGTTTCTGTAGTTTTTACATTTACCAACCTGCGAGCAAAATGGGTAATTGTCCAAAACAAGAATAAAATGGTAAATGAGCTGGCCAAAGCACTCATAATATTCACCGCTTTTGCAGCATTCAATGGATTATCTCCAAATAAAATGATGAATACTCTTCCTAGGATTACAAATAATGGTGCCCCAGGAGGATGAGGAATTTGAAGCTTAAAACAGCTACTTACAAACTCTCCACAATCCCAGAAACTTCCACCCGATTCGGCAGTTAAAATATATACAGTACTAGCTATTAAAAAAACAAGCCAACCCGTAATGTTATTGATCTTTTTGAATTGCATATTCGCTTTGGTTTTTAAGACGGGCAAACATAGTTTATTATACGTAAAAATTGAAAAAGAAGGCCCTATTTGGGGAGATTTAAGAAAGTTTTTACAGATTCTCCACAATAACGAATAACCAATAACTCATTACCCTAATACCTGATTTTTGCTACCTTTGCCGCCCGATGGCCAATAAACAGACAGTCGCATTTCATACATTAGGTTGTAAACTCAATTTTTCAGAAACTTCCACTATTTCCAGAATGTTGGAAAAAGAAGGATTTGAAAAAAGAGATTTTACTGACTTGGCAGATGTATACGTAATCAATACTTGTTCTGTAACCGACAATGCCGACAAGGAATGCAGACAATTGGTAAGAAGGATACAAAGAAAATCTCCAGAAAGCTTTGTAGTGATTACTGGCTGTTATGCACAATTAAAACCAAAAGAGATCTCAGCTATTCCTGGAGTAGATCTAGTGTTAGGAGCCGCTGAAAAATTCAACATAGTCCAACATATCAGTGAATTGACCAAATCCACCGATGCGGCAAAAATTTGCAGTTGCGATATTGAAGAGGTAACCGGATTCAATGCTTCTTTTTCACAAAATGACAGAACTCGAACTTTTCTAAAAGTGCAGGATGGTTGCGACTATAATTGTTCTTTTTGCACTATTCCGATGGCGAGAGGTAAAAGCAGAAGCGATTCCATAGACAATGTATTGAAGCATGCAAAAACATTAGCAGAAGAAGGTGTGAAAGAAATAGTGCTTACCGGAGTTAATTTAGGAGATTTTGGGAAAGGGCCCAATGGAGATTTAGCACATGAGTCTAATTTTACTGATTTAGTAAAAGCATTAGACCAATTAAAAGGAATAGATCGATACAGAATTTCTTCTATAGAACCCAATTTACTCACCAATGAATTGATTGAACATGTAGCCAACAGCAATCATTTCATGCCTCATTTTCATATTCCATTACAGAGTGGTTCAAACAAAATTTTGGGATTAATGCGCAGAAGGTATAAACGTGAATTGTATGCCGAAAGAGTTCAACTCATTAAAACCTTAATGCCACATGCAGCTATAGGAGTAGACGTTATTGTTGGGTTTCCTGGAGAAACGGAAGCTCATTTTAGAGAAACATTTGAATTTTTACATTCATTGGATGTATCCTATTTGCATGTATTTACTTATTCAGAAAGAGATAATACAAAAGCAATTGAATTTAAACCAATTGTACCTATTGCTATTCGCAACGAAAGAAATAAGCAATTACGCAATTTATCATTTATGAAATTGCAATATTTTACCAATTTGCACCAGGGCCAAACAAGAAAAGTATTATTTGAAGCCTTTGATAAAGATGGAATGATGGAAGGCTATACCGATAATTATATCCGGGTTTCTACCCCATACCGATCAGAATGGGCCAATCAATTAGTGGATTGGAAATTATAAAGTATTATTCATTAATGGGATCTGATTGGCCAGATCATAAAATTCTTTGGTAATAGTAAATGCTTTAATGGCATCTACATGATTATGATGATGCAAATCAGTACCTATTAATTTGAAGAAATTGCTTTTAATCATTTTCAACGCAATTTTTTTTACAGGCAACCCGTAGTACCCACTCAAAGAAAGCAAATTGCATTGAAATACACACCCCATTTCTAATAGTCGCTCATATTGAGCAAAATGATTGTAGTAATATCCATAACGTTCTGGATGAGCCAAAATGGGCTTATACCCTTTGATATTTAACTCAAAAATAGCCCGCTCGATAAATGGAGAAGGTGCTGCATAAGACATTTCAATCAATACATTGTTTTTCCCGATTGTAAGTAATGGCTGGTCATCCGAAAGTAATTCCATGAAATGTTCATCAACCATATATTCTGCAGCAGCTTCTATTTCAATATCGATTTCGGCCAATACCAATTCTTGCTTCATTCTCTCTAAAACCTGAATAATGGAGGAAGGAGTATTATTATGAACACCATTAAAAATATGCGGGGTTAGAATGCATTTTCGATAGCCCAATTCTTTCATTAAACCAAAATAATGCAAAGACTCCTCAATGGTTGCAGCACCATCGTCTAGGCCTGGCAAGAGATGCGAATGCATGTCAACACCAAGGAAAGAAAGGTCTCTTTCAATTCGAGAAGAACGAAAAAAAGAATTGAACATGATTGTTTATAATAATGTGGGAGACAAACTTTCCGCCGGAAACTCAACTACCATCACCTGCCCCAAACTTTGTAATTGTACGTACACTTTTTTCTTGCCTCCTCTCAATACAGTTCCTTCCTTATCCATAAATACACCAAAGTTGACCCTTACTTTTTCACCTGCAGCAAAGCCTTCTTCTGAGATCACAGAAATACGAGCATCTTTTTCTGCCAGATACATTTTTATACTATTGACTTCTTCATCTTTGATGACTGCAGGCTTGCCCAAATAATAAACGAAGTTTAAAACACCATCTGTCATTAATACACTATTTCTTTCAGAGGCATCTATTCTTACAAATACATACGATTTAAACAAAGGATCTTCAATTACTTTTTTGCGATCACTCCATTGCCTTTCTACTTTTTGGAGAGGACACCAACTATCTATCCCTTTTTTTAACAAACGAGCATCAATCTTTTTCTCCCAACGTGGCTTGGTATACAGAGCATACCATTTTTTTTCTAGAATCTTATCCATCAGCAATCAATACTAATTATATTCTTCAAGCAATCAAATTAATTTTTAACAACAGCAGTTTGCGACTTGGCAATCTCTTCGATCACTTTTACACTTGCATCTATATACATATCCGTTTTTAAAAACTTCAACCATTCTTGATAGCGTATGCCTTTACCTTTATCTGGATTTTTGTAAAATTTATCTTTATCTGCTTCCAACGCAACTACCGTTAAATCATCTTTGAGTTTTAATAAACTGTTGTTTTGATTCACAGTGGTAACAATTTGTTTTTGCTGATCTTTATACTTGTCCAATTTTAGATTAACAGCACCCTCGCTATTTTTCGACAACCATTTCAAGTTTTCCTGCAACAAATTCAAATTTGGATCTGCTTTGATTTTTTGTTGCATCTGCTTGCTAATTGCAGATAAATCTGTTGAAACGGTACTGGTCCAGGGCTGATAATTTGTTTTAGCAATTGCATCCCATGGCAATGCATTTGGATTATCTTTTTCGCGTAATTTTAAATATTCATATGAATCTGGAATAATTACATCAGGAACAACTCCATTAAGTTGAGTTGATCCCCCGTTCACTCTATAAAATTTTTGAAAAGTAAGAGCAACAGCTCCATACTCAGTTCTTCCACTGTACATATCAATTGGCTTACCAAAAGGTATAGGTCTTTGAACAGTTCCTTTTCCGTAAGTAGATGTACTTCCTATAATTATTCCTCTTTTATAATCCTGAATAGCTGCAGCAAATATTTCGCTTGCCGAAGCACTTAACTCATTCACTAAAACCGTAAGTGGTCCATCATACAAAACAGATTCATCATTATCTCTCCAAGTAAAATTGTCTACATTACCATCTCTTTCTTTTACTTGAACAACTGTTCCACTTTTAATAAACAATCCAACCATTTTAACCACTTCCACTAAAGATCCTCCCCCATTATTTCTTAAATCAATCACAATGCCTTTTACATTTTCTGCTTTTAATTTGACAACTTCTTTAGCCACATCATCAGAACAACGGTACCCATTTTTATCCTCAAAATTGGCGTAGAAATCTGGCAAAGCAATATAGCCGATCTTATCTTTTCCATTTTGAACAATTGCACTTCTTGCCAAGCCTTCGTCTTGTTCAATTTTTTCACGAATCATGGCTACAGTAATGATTGTTCCGTCTTGTTTTTTTATAGTAAGCCTTACTTCAGTATCCTTATTACCCCTAATTAATTTAACGGCGTCAGTTACTTCATATCCAGTTACATCAACAGGTTCTGCACTGCCTTGGGCAACTTTAATAATCAGATCTCCTACAACAATCTTCCCGGATTTTGAAGCAGGCCAACCATTTACTATACTAGCAATTTTAACTCCATTGTCATCTTGCTGTAATTGAGCTCCAATTCCATAAAACTGATTACTCATCTTTTCGTCGAAGCCACGTTTTTCTACTGGAGGAAAATAATCGGTATGAGGATCCATTAAATTAGTAACAACGTTCACAAAGGCATTAAACCGTTGTTCTTCGGTATAGGAAGTTTTAATTCTGTTGAAACTTCTTTCAATAGATTTCATCACTTTAGATCTAGCTTCAGCTTCTAAACTATCATCTGGTTTTGAAATGTATCCCTCCTTCCCTTTATTTTTTTCACGCTCTTCAACTAAATCGATATAACGTTCTAATGTATAATATTTGATTTTTTTTCTCCATCGATCTTTTCTATCAGCTTCATTGATTGAAAAACCTAATTTCTCACCATCCATTTGAACTGTTTCGTCTACATTAAAATCAAATGGCTTCGATAAAATATCTTTGTATAATAGAATCGCTTCATTGACTCTTTTTTCATAAATAGCACTCACTGCAGGTTGAAACTGAATAGTTGCTCCATGAATTTCATCATCTATTGTGGTTTCATATTTTTTTAAGTCAGCAATATCTGATTGTAAAAACAATGATTTATCTCCATCCAATTGATCTAAATAAGCAGTAAAAACCTGTTTAGAAAAAGCATCATTGATTGGTTTAGGACTATAATGTTCTTGTTCTAATAATGCACCAACAGCATTAAGCAATCGCTGTTGAAGGGTAACTAAATTATTGGATTCTTTATGGCCAATTGTTCTAAAAGCAAAAAACAGACCACCAAATAATACGATGGCCATTAGTACTAATCCTTTTCTTGTCTTCATAAATTGCTTCAATTTTTGCATGATCTGCTCAAAAATAACTTAAAATGAATTTACATTATAATAAATCAATTCAATTAACAAAGCTTTGGAAGGATTGTTTTTTAAAGAAAATATACTATTTTTGCACCCCACTAAAACGGAGGGCGTAGCTCAGTTGGTTAGAGCGTCAGTTTGTGGCACTGAAGGCCGGGGGTTCGAGACCCCTCGTTCTCCCATCATAAAACCTATAAGACTCGCGTTTTATAGGTTTTTTAAATTTATTAAATGAATCTAATCTATCTAATACCCTTTATTTCAGCTTTTATTGGCTGGTTTACCAATTGGATTGCTATTAAAATGCTTTTCCACCCAAAAGAGCCAAAAAAGATTTTAGGGATCACTTTCCATGGAATTTTTCCTAAAAGACAAAAACAATTTGCGGAAAAATTGGGTAAATTAGTAAGCAACGAACTCCTATCATTTAAAGATATTGAAGAGAAAATCAGCAATCCGGCCAATATAAGCAAGCTAATGCCCTTTGTGGAATCGCATATTGACCATTTTTTAAGGGTTAAATTGTCAGAGCAAATGCCGATAATCAGTATGTTTATTGGCGACAAAACCATCAATCAGCTAAAAGAAGTCTTTTTAACTGAATTAACGGATCTTTTCCCGGTAATCATGAAAAATTACATGAATAACCTCCAGGAAGACCTTGATTTGGAGAAAATAGTCACTCAAAAAGTAGCTGGCTTCTCATCCGATAAGCTAGAACAAATTTTGAACGACATTATGGCTAAAGAATTCCGTTTTGTAGAGATCATAGGTGGTGTTCTAGGCTTTTTAATCGGGCTTTTACAAGTTCTTTTGACCCTTTTAGGGTAATCACCGAATTAAAATCGGTGAGCTATACTGTTTCATTCAAACTTTATCCATTCAAATTTGTCTTATTACCGTTTGTGTAATGCAAATGACATTCATCCAATTCCTAATGCAATTTTGCATTTATTAACAAAGTTTATTATGCGTAATTTTTTGATTCTTCTAAGTATGTTTATGGTATGTTTAACTGCAACTGCGCAGTTTCCTGGGATGGGAGGACGCCCAGGTGGAACGGCTGGTGGAAGCCAGAATACCAATATTGGTCATTTTTATGGGAAGATTGCAGATTCGAAAACAAATAAAGGAATCGAAGGTGTAACAGTTCAATTAAAGGGAAACAAGTTTGATACGGCTACTAAAAAAATGAAAGAAGCCATTTTAGGTACAATTATTACCAAATCAAATGGTGATTTTACTTTTGAGGGCCTCTCCTTATTTGGCAATTTCAAATTAAGCATGAGTGCAATCGGTTATAAAAACTTAGAGCAACAAATTAGCTTTGGCATCAAATTTCCTCAGGCTGGCGCTCCAATGGATTTTCAAAAAATGCTGGGTCAGGCCGATAAAGATTTAGGGAATATTAAATTAGAAGAAGATGCCACCAATTTGGGGAATGTAACGGTTACTTCATCCAGTAAACCACAATTTGAACTCGGAATTGATAGAAAGATATTTAATGTAGACAAAAACTTAATGGGTTCTGGGCAAACCGCTACAGAATTAATGAGGAATATTCCAGCATTGAATGTTGATATCGATGGTAATGTTACACTAAGAAATGCAGCCCCTACTATTTTCATAGATGGCAGACCTACCACAATTACATTGGATCAAATTCCATCAGATATTATTGATAAAGTTGAATTAATCACTAATCCATCAGCTAAATATGATGCTTCAGGGGGTAATGCTGGTATATTAAATATCGTTTTAAAGAAAAATAAAAAATCTGGATATAATGGCGGTATAAGAGCTGGTATTGATTCGCGTGGCATGCCAAACTTTGGAGCAGACATTAATTTACGTCAAAATAAAATCAATTTTACTGGAAGTGGCAATTACAATCAGCGTAAATCTATTTCGGAAGGAATTACTGATCGAAATAATTTAATCACTCCACCAAGTAATGTTTATAACGTCACTAATTCTACCAATACCGGATATTTTGCTTTTGCCAGAGCTGGTGTAGATTATTTTGTTGACAATAGAAATACCATTTCATTGTCAGGCAACTATGTGAATGGTGAATTTGATAACGATCAATTTCAAAGAGTTGATTCTACCATTAGTTTAGTACCAAAATCATATACCAATATTGGTACCAATAGCTTATCCAATTTTAAAAACTGGGGAACACAATTGAGTTTTAAACACAATTTTGCCAAAAGCGGACATAGCATTTCTTCAGATTATAATTACAATAGCAGCAAGAATAACAATAATTCAGACATCAATAACTATACTTACAATTTAAGCAATGTTCAAGTAGGATTGCCGATTATACAAAGAGGTATTGGAGGTGGAAATAGTACCAATAATACTATTCAGGTTGATTATGAGAATCCATTAACAGACGATTCTAAATTTGAAGCAGGTGCAAGAGCTGCAATCAGAGATTTCTCCAATATTTTAGATCAATATCGTTTTTTCCCTAGTTTAGGAACATTTGTATTAGTCCCTTCAATTAGCAGTAGATATAAGTATAATGATCAGGTTTATGCAGCATATACTACTTATAGTTTTAAAGTGAAAAAATGGAGCTACCAGTTGGGATTGAGAGCAGAAAGTTCTAATTATACAGGAACATTGATCAATTCTAAAGGGGCAGATTCTTCAAACTTTAAAGTAACCTACCCATTGAGTTTGTTTCCAAGTGCATTCCTTACATATAAATTGAATGATAAAGTAGATTATCAAATTAACTATTCTAGAAGA
>REAV01000189.1 GCA_004294465.1 Sphingobacteriia bacterium
TACTCCAATTGTTACTGTTGCATATTCATGAAAAATACCCATCCCATAATATTGCTTGTTGACAAGTATAAAACAAAATGAAAACTTCCATTAAATTACGTCCATTTGATTACTTTTGCACTAACAATAATACCGAATATATGTACACTCGTAGACGATATGGTTTTTGGATGACCTTTAACTGGAGTAAAGAACCATTTATTTATGGACTAGCTTTGCAAAATAGAATTATTACGGATAATACTATATTTATACCGCTGGATTTGTTTTATCAGTTTCTGATGGAGTTGCTGTTGTTTTTGGTTTATTTGATATAAGTTTAAGTGAATTAGTTGTTTTTGAAAATGCCATGGCAATAAATCGGTTAGACAGCAGCGATTATTTTAATCAATTAAAAGGTACAACCATTAATGCTTTTTTTACTGATGGAAAGATTGATAAGATGAGATCTAAAGGAAATGCTGCAAATATATATTACGCACAAGATGATTATAAAAAATTCATTGGTGTTAATAAATCTTCAGCTGATATTATTGATGTGTTGTTTGATGATGGCAAACCCCAAAGGGTACTGTTTTTAAGAGGTTTGGAAGGAACTACTTATCCAATGAGGCAAATCAATCACGAAGAGTTGAAGTTAAGGGGTTTTAAATGGCAACAGGCTCAAAGACCTAAATCAAAATTTGATATATTGTCTAATTAATAGATTAAATAATTATGCAACTATTTTCATTTTTTAAAAATACATTTCTTCATCCCTTACAAGAATTCATACATGATAGCAGGTCTATCGGAATTATACTATTATCAACAACAGCACTTTCATTGTTTTTAGTCAATCTATCTGCTACTTCCAATTGGTACCAAAGCATCTGGCATTTTAGTTTTGATGGAACAGAAAGTCATCATATTCATATTGGATTCTTGTTTTTACCTAATTCTGTACTTACAGTAATCAATGATTTTCTAATGGCTATTTTCTTTTTTTTAGCGGGAATGGAAATCAAAAGAGAATTAGCTCATGGAGAACTTTCTTCATTCAAACAATCTTTATTACCAGTAGTTGCTGCAATTGGTGGGATGATAGTTCCTGCAATAATTTATTCCCAGTTCAATAAAGGAACCCCTTTTATGTCGGGATGGGCTGTTCCAATGGCAACCGATATTGCTTTTACATTAGGAGTAGCTTCATTACTTGGAAAAAGAATTCCATTAGCATTAAAAGTATTTATCACTGCGCTAGCCATTATTGATGATTTAGGTGCTATCGTAGTAATTGCATTGTTTTATGGAGGTCAATTACAATTACTATATCTCATACTAGCTGCTTGTATAATGGGAATTCTTTGGTTTTTAAATAAGAAAAAGATTTCATTCGGATGGTATAATTGGATACTTGGAATCCTTTTATGGTATGCCATGTATAATTCAGGAATTCATGCAACCATTGCTGGTGTTTTATTTGCGTTTATGATTCCAGAAAACAAATTGACTACGTTAGAAATGAAATTTCATTCCCCTGTATATTTTTTAATTATGCCTCTTTTTGCTCTGGCAAATACGGCCATTGTATTTCCAATAAATAGCTTGCAATCAATAAACACCACTTATAGTTGGGGCATTCTTTTTGGTTTGCTAGTTGGTAAGCCATTAGGAATAGTTGGGGCTTGCTTTTTTGTTATTAAAAATAAATTCTCCGATTTACCCATTGGCACCAACTGGTACCAAGTAATTGGAGCTGGGATTCTTGCTGCAATAGGATTTACAATGAGCATTTTCTTATCAACCCTTGCATTTGCAAATCACCAGGAACAGGATATTGCAAAAATTGCTGTATTAATTACAAGCTTACTAGCCATAATAATTGGGTATATTTGGTTTGTCCTTCCAAAAAACGATACTGGATTACAAGAACAATCATAATATGTTCAGTCAGCTACATACATCCATGAAATGTTCATATTACATTTTGACAATAGCTGCTTTTTTTATTTCAACCACTGCGTTTGCTCAAAAAAAACCGACTGCCGATTCTGTTTTTTTTCTTGCCAATAAAAAAGGATTATTGGGGAAAATAGGCAAATCAGTTTCAGTCAACCAAATTCCTGAAATTTTAACAGACAATGGAGCTTCTAAAAATGAGGAAGAATTTACTCCTTATAGAGGAAAAATTATCAGAAAAATTTTAATACAAAAACTTGGCTTTAATAAGTCTGTTTATGATACATTAAATAGCAAAAAAACGTTTTTATCCAATCTTGGTGATGTGTTGCATACAAGCACCAAAAAACAGGTTATTAGAAATAATTTGTTCTTTTCTGAAGGGGATTCACTATATCCGAATCTCCTGGCAGATAATGACAAATTTTTGCGTGATTTAAGTTTTTTACAAGATGCAAAGATTTTAATAAGTGATTCCTATGTGAATGTCGATTCAGTAGATATCATCGTAGTATCAAAAGATGTATTTCCTATTGGAGGTAGTTTGAGTGAAGCAAGTGCAGATAAGGTTATTTTTGAAGTAAATGATGATAACTTATTTGGTACGGGCGACAGAATTCAAATTCAAAATTTAATTGATGTAAATAGAGATCCTAGTTTTGGATTTGGTGCGGAATATCGAAAAAGAAATATGGGAGGCACGTTTATTAACTTAACTGTTGGATACAACAACCAGAATCCAACATTTAATACAGGAAGAAGAGAAGAACAATCTGTTTATATAAGAGGAGAACTTCCTTTGGTTAGCCCCTATCACTCCATTACTGGCGCATTTGAACTCTCTAGAAATTCAACAGTTAATCGCTATGTCAGTGATTCTATTTATAAAGTATTCAATCAATATAGCTATAACAATATTGATGCCTGGGTTGGACTGAGTATTGGTGCTAGAAGAAATTTACGGTATAATTTTTCTACACGAAAGAAAAAAATGATTTCACTTCGTTTATTAAATAGAGATTTCAGCAATGTTCCTACCATTACTTCTGTAAAATACGATAGTAGGTACACCGATCTAAGAGGCTTGCTCACTACTTACACCATTTTTCAACAAGATTTTTACCATACTAATTTTATATATGGATTTGGTAGAAATGAAGATATACCTGAAGGTTTCAATTTATCTTTTACTGGAGGATGGACCAATCAAAATGAATTTTCTCGATTGTATTTTGGTGCAGATTATCAAAGAAGTTATTTTGGAAAAAACAGCAGATATTTAAATTACAATATTAAGTTTGGCGGTTATTATAATAACAATCGATTAGAAGATATTAGTTTTTTAGCAAGTGTAGAAGCTTTTACTAAATTAAGAAAACTTGGCGCATCCACATGGTATTTAAGACATTTTCTAAGTGGTAGTTTAACGCAACAGTTTAATACTTTTTTAAATGATCCATTAAGGCTTTCTAGCATTTATGGATTAGAAGTTTCAAGAGACCCAACAACTATTTCTTCGGGAAGAGTTACTATTAATATGGAATCAGTATTTTACAATACTTGGAGTATTGTTGGATTTAGGTTTGCACCATTTGGTTTTGCCAACTTTTCGTATTTAAAAAATAGTGGTAAAGCAATTCTTGAAGGTGATCTATACAGTGCAATTGGAGCTGGTGTAAGAACCCGAAACGAAAATTTAGTATTTGGAACCATGGAACTAAAAGCATTCTATTTTCCAAGAACGATTGATAATATGCGGCAATGGAATGTTACTTTTACCACTGATTTAAAGTTTCGATATAGTACTCAATTGGTAAGAAGACCTGATGTGGTTCAGGTAAATTAGTAAGCCGTTTATACAAAAAATTGCTCCTTTTCAATTTTTTTTTGTCAATTTGACTATTAATTAAAATACAACCATGAAAAAATTAGTTATCCTTTCTGCAATTGCCCTCGTTTTTATGACAATCGGATCGGCATGTGCTCAAAAACCAAGCCCACCTGCTACAGCAACAGGCACACTTTCAAATGGAACAGTTATTACCATTAATTATAGTTCTCCAGCATTAAAGGGAAGAACAATTGGTAAAGATGTAGAACCAATGCAAGGTAAAGTGTGGAGAGCTGGTGCAAATGATGCAACTGTATTTGAAATTAGCAAAGATGTTACTATCAATGGCAAAGCTTTACCAGCAGGTAAATATGGTTTTTTTACCATAAATAATGGATCAGATTGGACCCTCATTTTCAATAAAACCTGGAAACAATGGGGTGCATTTAGTTATAAGGAAGCAGATGATGCAATTAGAGTAAATGTTATATCTACTACAGCTTCTACAATGGAACGTTTAACTTATACTATTTCAAATACTGGAAAAGTGACATTAAATTGGGGCACCGTACAAGTTGATTTTAACGTTAAATAGTAATTTTGTTCTCTCCTAATAATAAGGAAAGATGTAAAAAGTCCCGGCTACTTCTGGTTGTCGGGACTTTTTTTATTTATTTACTTCAACTTTTAGATTCAATTTTTGTTAGAAAGATAATTAAACGTATTAATTGATGGTTCAAGCTTATAATTTTTTGGCAAGTTGGCAATTATTTCCGGAGAAATGTAGTTATGAGTATGGATTAGCGCCAAAAAATGGAAATTTCAAGATCGAAAGTGTTCAGAATGGGCAGGTTATATCATTTATAACCAATTGGGTAAGTTTGGATAATGAAGCATTCTTTAGCCAATATGAGATTATTCCAGATGATCAACCAAGACCATTCAGTAACCCTGAATTAGCAGATACCTATATTTCAAGTATCATCAACACTTATACACTTCAAATAAAATTCTTTAAAAATGAGGTGATCATTTTGACTGTTTTGCACGAAATAATGCCAAATGGATATTTAAAAGTAACACAAGAAGGTACCAGCATATCACAAGTAGCATTTAAGAATATCGAAGTGTACCATAAACAGATGAGTGTTTTACCATACGCTTCATCCGTTTCTGGAGTAGCCATTCGCCCAACCAAAGAAGGTGTCATTAAACACAAGGCTTTGAGTGCTATGGAAGATCAAACCAATATGCAATTGGACCAGATCAGACAACAAATTGAATTATTGGCTAAACAAGCACAAGAAATTAGAAAACGAAAAGAGCTTAGCTTGATGATTTATGATGCCAAGCTCTCATTTAAGCCTCAAATTGGCCATATTTATCATTTATATGAGAAGAAGGATGGAAATCATCTTCTATCGCTTATTGGGCCAAATGAATGGGGACAATCAGGGCCATTCCAACAATTTATTTCCTCAGTAAAATTATTAGCTGACCATACCTGGGTAGAAATTTCTGCTTAATTTTAAGCAAACAAATTTCTTGAAATGGCAAAACCTACTTTGTACAATAGTACAACCCATCAATTAATACGATCAAGAGTCGAATCTCTTTCGCCAGATAGTCAACAAAAATGGGGTAAAATGAATTTACCACAAATGATGGCACATTTGAGAAAAGCAGTTGAAACTGGGCTTCGTAAAGGACCCGCTAAATTTTCAATCATTTCATTTTTGTTAGGACCATATATTAAAAAAATGGTCATGAGTGATACACCTTATAAAGAAGGATTGCCTACAGCAAAAAAAATGATCATCACCGATGAGCGTGACTTTGATATTGAAAAAACTAAATTACTAGCAATCTTAGATAAGTTTTTAAATGCTAAAGATGAATTTCCCTCTCCTATTAATCATCCAATGTTTGGTAAATTAACTGAAGAAGAATGGGGTTATAGTCAATGGAAACATTTCGACCATCATTTAAAACAGTTTAGCGCTTAGCATAAAATTTGTGTTGAAACAAAAAAAGCTGTCCGATTAAGACAGCTTTTTGATTTAAATAGTGGTTGCTTATTTAGCTAATTTCTTTTGTAATTCACTATCAATGGCATCTAAGAATTCTTCTGTATACAAATAGTGTTCTCCATGTTTTACTTTATTGCCATAAATACACACGGCTAAGTCTTTGGTCATTTTGCCACTCTCTACCACTTCAACACAAACTTTTTCAAGCGCAGTACAAAAATCTATCAATGCCTGGTTATTATCCAATTTGCCTCTGAATTCCAATCCTCTTGTCCATGCAAAAATTGAAGCAATTGGATTGGTTGATGTTGGATTGCCTTTTTGATACTCTCTGAAATGTCTGGTAACTGTACCATGTGCAGCTTCTGCTTCCATCACTTTTCCATCAGGAGTAACTAAAGTAGAAGTCATTAAACCCAAAGAACCAAAACCTTGAGCAACGGTATCACTTTGAACATCACCATCATAATTTTTACATGCCCAAACAAAATTGCCATTCCATTTCAACGCACTGGCAACCATATCATCAATTAAGCGGTGTTCGTATGTAATGCCTGCATCAGCATACAATTGTTTGAATTCTTTCTGATAGATGTCTTCAAATATATCTTTGAATCGACCATCGTATTTTTTTAATATAGTATTTTTAGTAGAAAGGTACAATGGCCATTTTTTGATTAAGGCTTGATTAAAACAAGCTCTGGCGAAGCCAATAATACTTTCATCGGTATTGTACATTGCTAGGGCAACACCATCTCCTTTAAAATTATATACTTCAAATTCCTGCACGGTACCATCTTCACCTTCGAACTTAACAGTTAATTTTCCTTTGCCTTTTGTTACAAAATCGGTTGCACGATACTGATCTCCAAATGCATGTCTTCCGATACAAATTGGGGCAGTCCAGTTAGGAACTAACCTAGGAACATTATTACAAACAATGGGTTCTCTAAAAACGGTTCCATCTAATATATTTCTTATGGTTCCATTGGGGCTCTTCCACATTTGCTTGAGTTTAAATTCAGCAACTCTAGCTTCATCAGGAGTAATGGTGGCACATTTAATGCCAACACCATAATGTTTAATTGCATTAGCTGCATCAATGGTAACCTGGTCATTGGTTTCATCACGATATTCCATTCCAAGATCGTAATATTTAATATCCAATTCTAAGTAAGGTAAAATCAATTTTTCTTTGATGAACTTCCAGATAATCCTGGTCATTTCGTCTCCATCTAGTTCTACTACTGGATTTGCTACTTTAATTTTCTGCGCCATTCTTTTTTTATTTAGTGATTCAGGGAGGTCAAATATATCGAAAAAATCAGAATTATACTGTATTAAACATTGACTATCAATACAGGAATTGCTAACTGATGTCTAACATCTTCTATAGTCTCACCAAAAATATAATCCTTTAGTCCTGCATGACGATGGGCTCCCATCACCAACATGTCTACATTGGATTCTTTTACTATTCTTACAATTTCATTTACCCGATTATGGTATCCTAGAATACCTTTTACCTGATATCCTTTTTTGGATAATTGTTGCACATAAGATTCCAGTCTTTCTTTGTCTTTTCTTGTTTCAGCATCATCACTGGCTGCTTCGAGATATTTTGCAGATACACTTTCAACAATATGAAGTAAAACATAGGATACTTCTTCATTCCCTTGTGCAAGTGCATGTGCAATTAATTTTTCATCGGAATGTGAAAATTCCAATGCAATAGCTATACTGTTCACTTGATTGACTTTTAAATCTTCCAATAAAGGAGCATCACCATGTAATAAAGCCTCTTTGGCAACTTTTCTTTTTTTAAGGATAGGATAAAAGGTCATCGTAAGAAATAACCAAATAAAGGCCAGAATAGCCATTACAATGAAAATTTTTGGAACAATGCCAATAGAAGAATTCAATAAGTCTTTGGCTTCATTTGTTACCAGATTTACATTCAAAATCACTAATATAATAGCAATTAACCAGGCAAATATCTTGGTTGAAATGCCAATGGCAAACTCTCCCATGGCAGATTTATCGCTTACAAAATGAATCAATGGAATTACAGCATAGCCCAATTGAAGACTTAAAATTACTTGACTAAAGACCAATAAATCGTCTACTTTATCTACCCCATAAATTAAAATGACTAAAACAGCAGGCACAATAGCGATCAATCTGGTAAGTAATCTTCTCAACCAGGGATTGATTCTTAATTGCAAGTAACCTTCCATAACTATTTGACCAGCAAGAGTTCCTGTTAGTGTAGAACTTTGCCCTGCTGCAATCAAAGCAACAGCAAAAAGTATTGGAGCCAGGGCAGATCCCAGTAAAGGTTCCAGCAATTTATGCGCATCTTCTATTTTGGCAACCTGCGTGTTACCAGTTTTAAAAAATACCGTTGCCGCCAAAACCAATATAGCTGTGTTTACTAAAAATGCTGCATTCAATGCAATCGTACTATCAATAAAATTATATTTTAGGGCAGTTTTAATACCTTCTTTGGTAGGTGCTATTTTTCTGGTTTGCACCAATGCGGAATGTAGATACAAGTTATGTGGCATTACAGTAGCGCCGATGATGCCCACTGCAATATATAAAGCCTTATCGTTCAGTTTTGATGGAATTAGCCCTTTTGCAACTTCCAACATGGGAGGCTGCGCTAGCAATATTTGCACCAAAAATGAAGCTCCAATCACTGCAACAAGCCCAATAATAAAAGCCTCCATTTTTCGAATCCCATATTGTTGTAATAATAAAAAAAGGAAAGTATCTAGTACAGTAATGGCTGTTCCCCATACAATCGGAATTCCAGTTAATAAATGGATACCTATGGCCATTCCCAATACTTCAGCTAAATCACATGCTGCTATTGCCAATTCTGCCAATATATAGAGACAAAAATTAACCAGAGGTGGGTACACTTCCCGATTGGCTTGCGCTAAATCCCTTCTTCTTACAATACCTAATCTGGCACTTAAACTTTGTAGCAAAAGGGCCATTAAATTGCTCATGAGTAATACCCAAATCAATTTGTATCCAAATTGCGCCCCACCTTGTAAATCGGTGGCCCAATTTCCCGGATCCATATACCCAACACTCACTAAATAGGCAGGTCCAATATAAGCCAATACCCTTTTAAAGCCTTTTCTGGGTAAAGTAGTATCGACCGACTCGTGCACTTCACTTAAAGAGTTTTCTGGATGTTTCCTCATTATTAATAATTGGGATAAATCTAAATTTATTCGGTCATCTTAACAAACAAAAAATGAACAAAGCAACTAATAAGTGTATTTTTATTACAAATATTCAGGTATGAATAAATGGATTGGAGCATTCTTGATTGTACTCATTTTTAGTTGCAAAGAAAAGCAAATTGACTTTTCGGGTGATGTGCCATTAAAACAAAAAGACTTCTTTGGCATTTTTAAACCAATGAATCTCCCCTATTCTATCAGTGATACCAATATCGATAAAAATGCAGATACCTTAAGTATTGGCGTTAAAGCATTCTTGCAATTTTTCCCCGATAGTGCCTTTGCACTTGTATCAGGGAAAAATAGAAAATTAATCATTCATCCGATTGGTAAAATCGAAAAAGAAAAAGAAGCGTACTATTTAGTATTGATTACACAGCAAAAAGTAAAAAAGATTGTTGTATTTGTAACAGATAAAAAAAATAAATTCCTAGGCGTTAAAGAATTGTTGCAAAACAATTACAACGATGAGTACGCACATTCATTATCAATTAATAAAGAGCCTACATTTTTAATTAGTAAAGAAAAAATGGGCAAAGACAATCAGATACAATTTTCAAGAGCTGGCTGGGTATACAATGATGTAGGTATTTTTATGGTGGTAATTAATGATTCAAATGAAGACCCAAAAAAGTCTGAAGTAATCAATCCATTAGATACTTTACCTAAGAAAAATAAATTCAGTGGAGATTATGTAAAAGACAAAAAGAATTATGTTTCTATTCGGGATGGTAAGGACTTAAATAATTACTCATTTTTTATACACTTCGAAAGAAATGAAGGTGCTTGTATTGGAGAACTGAAAGGAAATCTACAAATGAAAAAGCCCAATAGTGGCGTATTTAATGAAAATGGAGATCCTTGCATCATCGATTTTATTTTTGAAGGAAATGAAATAACTTTAAAAGAACAGGGCAGTTGCGGTAACCATCGTGGAATCAAATGTTTTTTTAATGATTCCTTTATTAAAAAGAAAGAACCCAAACAAAAAGTCTCCAAAAAGCGATAGTCAACGTTTGCATAATGGTTTATCCACCTATGTTAATGTGTAAAAATTACATTTTTGTCATTTTCACTTATATTGCACCGAGAATAGTTAACCAAACAAATACTTATGAGTTTTAGAAATTACCAAGTTCCTTATGCAATCAATGAACAATATGCTAAAAAAGCAGCATATTTCTCAATGGAATTCGCCATACATCAACCATTAAAAATATACAGCGGTGGATTGGGTTATTTAGCAGGCTCTCATTTAAGAAGTGCCTATGAATTAAGACAAAACATGATCGGTATTGGTATCTTATGGAAATATGGATATTATGATCAGGCAAGAAACCAGGATCAAACTTTACAGGTAACATTCATGGAAAAAAATTACAGTTTCTTAGAAGACACTGGAATTAAATTTCAAATATTAATTCATGAACATCCTGTTTGGGTAAAAGCCTTTTATTTAAATCCAGAAACTTTTAAAAGTGCACCCCTCTTTTTATTGAGTACCGATTTGCCAGAGAACGATTATGTTTCTCAGACCATCACACATAGATTATACGATGCCAATGTTGCCACCAAAGTAGCTCAGTTTATTTTGTTGGGAGTTGCAGGGGCAAAATTAATTGATGAGTTGTCTTTCAATCCAGATGTTTATCATTTGAATGAAGCGCATGGTATATCTTCTGCATTTTATTTATTGAACAAATTCAAGAGTGTAGAAAAAGTTAAAGAGCATTTAGTTTTCACTACACATACTCCAGAAGAAGCAGGTAATGAAAAACACGATATTTATTTGTGTCATAAAATGAGTTATTTCTGTGGTCTTAGTATTGATGAGGTAAGAAAGCTTACCGGAATTAAAGACGATCAATTTAATCACTCTTTGGCAGCACTTGCGCTTGCAATTGAAATCCAAAAACCATCATGGCTATTTGGATCAAACCGAATTTATTTAATAAATATTTCATACATTAACTTTAAAAACACCAAACTAGCAAAACTTGCAAACACTACTCTAATGACCTGTTGGGGTGTTTTTTGAGAAACACTAACTCCCATAGGTGCAAATATAAACGTACTTAAAATTAGCGGAAAAACTACAGGTAAAACAATATAACCAATTTGCCAATCGCTAATATATTGTGGTGGAATATCAGATAAATTATAGATGCCAAGCACTATGGCAAATAATGGAATAACACCATTAGAAATGGAACTCGCTTTTTTAATAGATTGTTTCATCACATCTGTGAAAATGGGTGTCATCACCACACCGCCACCCAATCCTGAAAACGCAGTAACAATGCCTG